>CAYZJV010000018.1:0-46548 GCA_964478945.1 uncultured Spirochaetaceae bacterium
TCTTTGCCAACTCCTACAATTATCAGGACTACATGTTGCAGGTGGCGAAAGAGAATCCCGACATCTACTTCGAGCACTGTTCCGGTTACCTCTCGAACGACAACATGTCCAACTACTTCGGAAGAATGTACCAGATGCGGTACCTCGCAGGAATGATCGCGGCCAAGATGAGCCCCACCGGCAAGATGGGCTTTGTAGGCGCCTTCAATACCCCTGAAGTGGTCCGTGGAATCAACGCATTCGCCCTTGGAGCCCGTGCGGTCAATCCGAACGCCACCGTCACCGTCGTGTGGACAAACACCTGGTATGATCCTTCCCTCGAACGCCAGGGAGCGATCGCATTGCTCGATCAGGGTGTCGATGTCATTGCACAGCACCAGGACACCACCGAACCTGCCAAGGCCGCCATCGAACGCAACAAGTACGCCGTCGGTTACAATGCCGACTTCCGTGCCATTGTCGGTGACGACCGCGTGCTCGTTTCTCCGATGTGGAACTGGGGCAACTACATGATCCCCGCCATCGAAAGCGCGATGAACGGAACATGGAAAACCCAGTCCTACTGGGGTGGTGTCGACGACAATATGGTCCACCTCTCTCCAGTCAGCCCTCTTGTTCCCAAGGATTTCGTCGACAAAGTCATGGCTGTACAGACAAAGATTGAGAACGGCGAATGGGATGTCTTCTGGGGTGCCATGAAGGACAACAAGGGTGCTGTCCGACAGAAGGCCGGCGAGAAGATGTCCGACTCCGACATGCTTACGATGGATTGGTTCGTCGAAGGCGTGATCGGATCGGTCAAATAATCGATCATACCACGCTCATTTGGGGCAGACTCCGGTCTGCCCTTTTTTGAGACTCGCTTCGAAACATACCACGACATACCCATGTCGTGTACCTGGATGGGCAAACAATGAACCAACAGACACAACTGACTCCAGTGGTGCGCATGGAGCATATCACCAAGCACTTCCCCGGAGTACTTGCGAACGATGATGTCTCGCTGGAGCTCTACCCCGGACAGGTGCTCGCGCTTCTTGGTGAAAACGGAGCAGGCAAGAGCACATTGATGAACATGCTGGTGGGACTCTACCGTCCCGACAGCGGCTCAATCCATATCCGTGGAGAACTGGCTGAGATCCACAGTCCACAAGACTCGATGGCTCTAGGGATCGGAATGATCCACCAAGAATTCATGCTGGTCGGCAACATGACCGTGGCCGAGAATATCGTACTTGGACTACGCGAACTTCCATTTGTTCCCGACATGGAGGAGATTCGCTCCCGGATCACCGATCTTTCACAACGATATGGGTTGCAGGTCGATCCCGATGCGGTGGTCCACGATCTGAGTGTCGGCGAGCAGCAACGTGTCGAAATCCTCAAACTTGTCTATCGTGGAGCCGACATACTGATACTCGACGAACCGACGGCAGTGCTCACACCCGGAGAATCACGGGACTTGAATAAAATCCTCAAGAAGATGCTGGGAGAAGGCAAGTCGGCGATCTTCATCACCCATAAGATGGACGAAGTCATCGAATTCAGCCACAAGGTCCAAGTCCTCAGACGAGGCAAGACAGTGAACACCTGTGATACCGCCACCGTCACTCCCAAGGATCTGGCCAACATGATGGTGGGACGGGATGTCCTCTTCTCACTCGACCGATGTGCCTACAACCCCGGAGGGGTGAAGTTGAAGGTCGAGCATGTGACAGTTCACAATCCCCTTGGTTCGAGACCCTTCCTGGATGACGTATCCCTGGAAATCCACCGGGGAGAGATCGTCGGGATAGCAGGTGTGGCCGGCAACGGACAGACCCAACTCACCGAAGTGATCACGGGATTGCTTCCCGTCTCGGAAGGGAAGATCATCATCGATGGCAAGGAGATGACCAACGCCACTCCACTTCAGGTGATCAAGGCCGGTGTAAGCCATATTCCCGCCGACAGGGGCGCGAGTGGAGTCGTCGGAGACATGAGTGTGGGCGACAATCTAGCGATGAAGAAATATCGTACCAACGAAATCTCCAAAGGAATGGTGATCAAAAGATCATTCTTGCGAGCCTTCGCCGACAAGCTCATCAATGCCTTCGTAATCAAGACCCCCGACCAGGACACTTGTGTGAAATTCCTCTCGGGAGGGAACATACAGAAGACAATCCTCGCAAGGGAAATCGATTCGTGTGGAGGTATCCTCATTGCCGTCTATCCTTCGAGGGGACTCGATGTGGGTGCCACCGAAGCGGTGCGGCAGAACCTCATCCTCCAGCGTGACAAGGGCAACGCCGTGTTGCTCGTCTCCGAAGAGCTCGACGAACTCCAAATGGTCGCCGACAAGATAGCAGTCATGTTCGAAGGAAAGATCATGGGCATACGCAATGTCAAGGAAACCAACACAGAAGAGTTGGGCATGATGATGGCTGGAGCCGGGAGGGATGCATGAGACTGGTAGTTGAGAAGAGGGACGGCAAGTCGAGAAGAATGGCCGTGATCATTCCCATGGCCTCGTTCATCATTTCATTGGTGCTTGGAGCCATCGTATTGGCCGCATCACGATCGAATCCGCTGCAAGCCTATTCGGCTATGATCGACGGTGCATTCGGTAACGCGAGACGATTCCAATATACAATTGTCGAATCATTGCCGTTGCTGATGTGCGGACTGGGGGTGGGAATCGCCTTCAGATTGAAATTCTGGAACATCGGAGCCGAAGGACAATATGTCTGGGGCGCGATCGGCATCACCTGGGTCATGCAATTCTGGAAGTTCCTCCCCACCCCGATGCTGCTTCCGATAGGATTGCTGATAGGTATGGTCTTTGGTGCGGTATGGGCTGGCATTCCGGGATACCTCAAGGCACAATGGTCGGTCGATGAGACCCTCACCACCTTGATGTTGAACTATGTCGCCATCGGATTGGCGGAATATCTCTACATAAACGCATGGAAAGCACCGTTCGGAAACATGGGCACACCCGAGTTCCCCAAGGAAGCCTGGTTGCCGCAAGTGTGGGGAAAGGTCCACAGCGGCATCTACATCGCACTGGTGTTGGTGGTGTTGCTCTGGTTCCTCCTCTACAAGACGAGGTGGGGTTTCGAGTTGAACATGATCGGAAAAAATCCTCGTGCCGCACGGTATCAAGGAGTATCGATCAAGAAGAACATCGTCATTGCCATGTTGCTCTCGGGAGCCATCTGTGGTCTGGCGGGATCGGTCAATACCGCGGCGATCGCCCACCGTCTCACCAAGGGTGTCGACGGAGGATACGGATTCACCGGAATCATCATCGCGTGGATGTCGGGCCTCAACCCCTTCGCATCCATTCTGGTGGCCATAGTGATGGCAGCGCTCACCACAGGAGCCGATGCGCTCCAGATCGCCATGAAGCTCCCCGAGTCGATGGGAGAGGTACTGCAGGGATTGGTACTCATACCACTGCTTGCAGGCAGCATATTCGTCGAGCATAGACTCGTTGTGATCAGGAAGGAGGCCGTCTGATGGAATTCATCACCAAACTGCTGGCAGCGACCATCGCCATGGGAACAAGCCTCACTTATGCCACCCTCGGTGAGATCTACACCGAGAAGACGGGTGTGTTGAATTTGGGAATGGAAGGCACGATGCTTATGGGAGCACTCGCTGGATTCGCCACCGCCTTGGCAACAGGAAGCCTCTACTTCGCTCTGCTCATAGCCATGTTGGTGGGAGGAATGATGTCGCTCATACACGCCTTCCTCTGTGTGACGATGCGTGCGAACCAAGTCGTCAGTGGATTGTCGATCACCATGTTCGGTACCGGATTGGCGAACTTTCTCGGACAGAGACTCGGTCCGGCTTCAAACAACCACAACCTCATAGGAACCAATTTGCCCTCACGTTTTGAGAATATCGCGATCCCATTCTTGAAGGACATCCCGGTCTTGGGAGCTTTCTTCGATGTGAGCATTCTCACCTATGCCCTGTATCTGATCATCCCCTTCAGCTGGTGGTACATGTACAAGACGAAACACGGTTTGGCGGTAAGGGCAGTGGGAGAATCACCGAAAACCGCGGCGGCAATGGGACTGTCGGTACCCCGGCTGCGCTATCTTTACACCGTTATCGGTGGCATGTTCGCCGGATTGGGAGGAGCGTGCCTCTCACTTTCGTTCACACCGAGTTGGAACGATGGAATGACGGGAGGCAAGGGTTGGATCGTCATCGCATTGGTGATCTTCGCCACATGGAATCCTGGCAAAGCAGTGATCGGAACACTAATCTTCGGAGGTATCACATCCTTGCAGTTCAGCCTCCAGGCTGCTGGAATCAAGATGGTGATCCCCACCCAGTTCCTCGCATTCGCACCCTATCTGATCACCTTCATCACCCTTTCGGTGATGACGATACTCAACCAGAACAAGAAAGGGGCGTACGCCGCACCGTCGGCTCTGGCCACTCCATTCGCCATCGACGACAAATAACAGCACACAGGGTGCCGGAGCTACCGGCACCCTACTTCCTACTGCTCGCCCAACCCCTCCTTCTCCAACTCCTTCTCAAGATATTCGATCATCAGTGCAGCTTTCTGGATTTCCGCCTTCCTCTCCAGAGCGATGCTCTGTTGTTCGTAGGCATCCTTGAGATTCTTCACAGGGAACGAGACAAGCACCCACACGCCACCTTCGGCATCGGTATAGGATTCCTCCACCTTCGCTCCCCTGAGGGAAATGTCGACCACTTGACGGGATATGTTCTCCATCATCTCCACACTCTGGGCACCGGTGGCACCCGAGTCCTGGAAATAGTTGGTCAAGGCACCCTGGACTGTCGTACTTGCCCATCGGGCGATATTGTCCATTGCCAAAGCCTCGGCACGCATCCGTGAATTCTGTACGTTGGAAAGCTTTCCGTAGCCCGCAGCATAGTAGGTCCTCCAATTGGAGGGCGGATCGGTTGTCCACTTCGGAGACCCATCGGGATTGGTGGTGGCACATCCCACCATGACAAACAAGGAAAGCACCAGCAAAGGCACCACATATCTTTTCATCGCATCCTCCTTTCTCATTCAGCACCATAGTAGGGCATTTTTTCTCCACTGCCAACTAAGTTTTCCCAGACATTGCAGTACCTGCGCCAAGTGTGCATACTTGGGCCATGAAGACCAATGCGATGAGGATACTGGATTCCCAAGGAATCGGCTACGAGGTGTTGCGGTTCGACTATGATGCACAACAGTTCGATGCGATGGATGTCGCGCGACAGATCAACATGGATCCCCAACAGGTCTGCAAGACCATCGTCACCATCACAGACGACCGACGTATCATCATCTTCTGTATCCCGGCCCCCTACGACATTTCATTGAAGAAAGCAAAACAACTCGTACACGCCAAAACGGTGGAACTTGTCGAACAGAAACGATTGCGTACCCTGACCGGCTATGTTCGGGGAGGAGTCTCCCCAGTGGGAATGATCCATACCTATCCGATGTTCGCCGAAGAGACGATCCGACTGTTTCCCACCATCACCATCAGTGGAGGCCAAAGAGGCATCCTCCTATCCATCGCTCCGGAAAATCTATTGAAAGTCACCTCAGGCGAGTGGGCCGACCTCTTATAGTGGTTGCCAATTGGATAGGTCAAGGCTATGATGGCAGCTATGAAAGTCGTGATACTGGGCGCAGGAAAGCGAGGTACCCTCCTTGCACGCCATTTGATACAGGAAAAGAGGGATGTCATCATCATCGAATCGGACCCCAAGAGGGCAACCGAGGTGGAGGGCAAACTCGATTGCATGGTGGTCAACGGCTCGGGTACGAATCCCAGCACCCTCCGCTCGATAGATATCGAGCAATGCAACACATTCATTGCGGTCACCGACAGTGACGAAGTGAATCTGGTGGCGTGTGGGATCGTGGAAAACCTGAAGAGCTCGATCACCACCATCGCAGCCATCAGAAACCTCACCTACACCGGTAAGGATGGACTGCCGTTCTCGGTGTTGGGAATCAACCACATAGTGAACCCCGAGGCCGAAACCGCACGAAGCATCCATTCGATCATAGAGCGTGGCATCTTCAGCGATGTGATCACCTTCGAACGTTCGAACCTGGTGCTTTACAACGTCTATGTGACCGAAGGTTCACGTTTTGCCAACCAGAATATCGCGAACTGCCGTGCGAAAATCGGCACGGAGTTCGTCATTGCCGCCATCAGCCGGGAAAACGAAGGTATCGTCCCATCTGGAAACACGGTGGTGTTCCCAGGCGACACACTCTCCATCGTGGCCTCGGATGACGATCGTGAAGCACTTTTCAAGTTGCTTGGCCAACACAGGGTGAAGCCTAAGAAGATCATCATAGTCGGAGGAAGCAAGATCGCCCGGTTCCTTCTGAGATCATTCGAACCAACCCAACACAAATCGATCGTACTGGTGGAGCAGGACAAGGAGGTCGCCACCTATTTCTCCACTCTGTTTCCCAACCTTCTGGTGGTGCAAAGCGACATCACCGATGAAACGATCTTCGATGACGAACGGTTCTACTCGTTCGACCTGCTCATCAGCCTCACCGACAACGACGAGTTGAACATCATCATCGCCAGTTACGCGAAACGGGTCGGAGTGAACAATGCCATCGCCCTGATCAAGAACAACAACAATTACATCCGTCTTGCCCAACACCTTGGCATCGACTCGGTCATCAGTGTGAGCGAAGCGACCGTGGACTCCCTGCTCAAGTATCTGAGGGGGGATCATGTCTCCAGTGTCCACTCGCTGTTCAACGGACAGTTCGAGATCTTCGAATTCCAAATAAGCGAGGAGATGGCTGTGGCTGGAAAGAAGTTGAAGGAGATCAACATGCGCAACCGGGGCATCATCGCCGGTATCTCAAACGCCAACGGGAAACACATCATCCCTTCGGGTGCCTATCAGATCCAAGTGGGGGACAGCCTCATCGTATGTGCTGGACGGGAGAATCTCGCATTCGTCCAGAAAATCTTCTCCTAGGGGAACACAAGTGAACTGGAAACAGATATTGCGCCTATCGGGCACCATGCAGAGCATCATCGGCCTGTTCATGCTGATTCCCACAGTCTTGGCTGCAGTCTACGGGGAATGGGTTGCATTCAAGGCCTTCATCGTATCGCTGGCGATCATCATGATCTATGTGAGCATCATACTCACCATTGGTCGCTCCTGGAAATCGCGTGGACTCAATGTGAGGGATGTCTATCTTTTCGTTACCCTCACCTGGATCGTGGCAAGCGCACTCGGTGCGATTCCCCTACATATGACGGGAACCACCACCGATTACACCAGCGCCTTCATGGAGGTGATGAGCGGCTTCACCACCACCGGACTCACCACACTCAGTGATATCGAGGCATCGCCCAGATCGATTCTCTTTTGGCGTTCACTGACCCACTGGCTCGGGGGAATGGGAATCGTGGTGCTCTTCGTTGCACTGTTGCCCTTGGTCGGTGTGGAAGGTTTCCGCCTCTTCGGAGCGGAAGCGGTGGGACCCACCAAAAGCAAACTCACTCCCAAGATCAAGAATACCGCACTCATCCTCTGGTTGATCTACTTCGGCGTAACGGTCATGGAGACGGTGCTCCTCCTCTTCGGAGGATTGAGTCTCTACGATGCCCTGACGGTCACCTTCGGATCGGTTGCAACGGGAGGATTTGTCACCAAGAACGCCTCCATAGGCTACTACAACAGCGCCTATGTCGATGTGGTGGTGACCATCTTCATGGTCATGGCTGGAGTCAACTTCTCCCTCTACTTCGCCCTTCTCAGAAAGAAATTCACCATGGTGTGGCGTGATACCGAATTGAAAGTCTATCTGGCGATCTATTTTTTCGCAACGGTGATCACCACGATCAGCCTGGTGGGAAACGGTACGTATCAAAAAATCGGTACCGCATTGCGCTACGGAGCCTTCCACACCGCCTCGATCATGACCACCACCGGATATGCGACGACCGACTACGGCATGTGGCCCATCCTACCGCAAGCGATTCTACTGGTGTTGATGTTCATCGGTGGATGTGCCGGTTCCACAGGTGGTGGGATGAAGGTGACACGCATCGTTACGATGTTCAAACTTGGACGGCAGAACATCAGGAGTCTATTGCATCCGAAGGGAATCTTCACCATCCAGAACGAGTCGGAGAAGATCGCTTGGAAGACGGTGAACGCAATCGCAGGCTTCATCGCCATCTATGTGGCATTGGTGCTCGCATCCACCCTGGTGGTCGCATCCTGCGGCTATGGATTGCTCAGCTCGTTCGCCGCAGGATTGATCTCGGTGGGAAACATCGGATTGGGATTGGAAGCGGTCGGCCCCGCGGGAGTCGGTTTCGGACCAATGCCGGCCTATGTGAAGTGGTTCCTCTCATTGATGATGCTTGCCGGAAGGCTGGAGATCTACACCGTGTTCTCCATCTTCACCCGCACCTTCTGGAGAAGATAAGCTTCAGACTACCCTATTGTTGAAATAGTTCCTTACTCTCCTGAGGGTAACGTTCAATGTGAGAAACACCAATAGGCAGACAGCCACGATGAATACACTGGAGGACCAGGAGAGCAACTTCCTCGCATCAATCGAACGAAGGTGGAAGAAATCGCCTGCAACCACACCCCAACATGCGCTGAGTATCAACGAGAGGACGATATCGGTAACCGAAGGTTTTCCCTTGTACATTCTCAGGACAAGGAAGCCCAACGAGGCCAACACCACCCCATAGGTCGGCAATGCAATCTCCAACGACCAATCCAGAGCTCCGGAAACAGCGGCATCGAGCGCAGGGAAATAGGCTGCCACCGCAACCACCGAGGTCGCCACCGCCTCCTTCAACCTTCGTTTCGGAAAAATCCAAGGCACCACAGCGACGAACCAGTAGAGCACTACAGAGAGGATGGCGGCCACAGACCATGAGAGCGAAAGATCATTCAGATCGATGATCGCAAGCAGTACCACGGTGATGGGTACATACCACGAGGCGATCCGGGTATAGATCGGTTGCACAAAAAATGCCACCAAGATGTAGGAGCCGCCGAGAATGACCAAACCGATGGGAAGCCAAGGGGAAAATGAAGCCCCCAGCGCGAACGAGGTGATCACCAACGTAATGGTCGCAATCGCCATGAATGCGATCACCAGTTCTATGACCCCTTTCCGATTCTTGTCCAATCGTTGGTACACCGTTCTTCCATCCTCCCCGGAGGCGGGAAAAAGAGGAGCTCCCTGGGGGGTTCCGACCACATCGTCCGGAGCAATTACCTTCGTCTTGCAAAGAGGACACTCGGTACTACCCGGTTCCAGCTTCACTCCACAACGAACACAATATGCCATATGCATCTACCTCTCTTCTCTCTCATCGGGTTCACGGTTGGTGGCCACCTCAACCGGAATTCCCTTCTCCACCAGAGCCGTCAACACCTCACGCTCGAACATTGTATTCTCTCTGAGGATGCTGGTGAAGCTCCAGGTAAGGTATCCGTTCGCGCCGATGGCACCACAGGAGACCTTGTTCGTCTTGCTCGGCGAAAGATGGAAATCGAGCCTATCCACCACTTCCCTCATCCCCTTTGGCAAAGAAACGTTACCGATATTGCTGATCGTGGTGCTGTAGATCGCATCCCCATAGGAATCGCTGAGCAGTTTCATCAACGGGTTCTTGAACACCAAAGGAGCATAGCGGATAGCGAAATTGCGCCTGCCGGCCACATTCCTCGCGACTTGCTTCGAAAGGGTCTTGGCATTCACCTCACTCCTCATTTGATGCATCACCTGATTCAGAATCTCATCGAAACTGTAGTGGCCGAGACGCGCATCGATGCCAACCACGATGAAGAGGGTGAAGTTCCTCAAGGATTTGGAACCGAAGACCTTGCGGATATTGACCGGAACCGATATCCGAATCGGCTTATACCTGCGTGGAGCGGATATGTTGGCTTCCTGTACCCTCTGCATCGCATCGATCAATTCAGCCACCAAGTACTCGGTGATGGTCACATTTCTCGATGCGCTCACACGTTTGAGATCCTCGATCAGAATCCGAGCGGATATCACCTGCACATCGTCGGTCAAACCGCCATCCGAAGACATGTGGAATGCCGAGGTTTCAAAACCAAACACCGATTTCAAAGGTCTGTAGAAGCGTTCGAACGAATCTTCTGCCTCTTCCGATTCCACTTGGGAACCGGGGAGTTTGACCTGATCATCAGGCTCGACATCGAACCCGGAAAGCTTCAGATATTCGGCAACCAGCGATTTGAGGAACACCAGGCCACCGGTTCCATCGGTGAGGGCGTGGAAATACTCAACCGCAATCCTACGGTTGGTGTATCGCACCTTGAACAGATACCCATTGGCACTCCTTTTGGGATGGATATACCCACAAGGATGGGGTGCGTCGGGATACACGGCCAAAGGCGCTTTGTTGGGCAGGAAATAGTACCAATAGAACCCCCGATGGAGCGAGACTGCGAAATAGGGGAAACGATCCACCACATGCTCCAATGCGGTGAGCAAGCGCTCGGGCAACACCTCCACACTCAGATCCATGGAAAGACGGAAGGTATGGGTATTGTATCTGGCCACAGTCGGTGGATAGATGATTGCCGAGTTGTCGAGGGGCATCAATTCCCCATGGTGAGTCGAATTCCTCATACGGATATTCTATTGAATTTCGCACCCGGCGGCAACGATATGCATTGGATTTGTCGTATCAATTCAATACAACCCTACGCATCACGATGGGGAGTCCTCTTGTAGAAGGGTGTCTTCACCAATTTGGCCCTTTTCCGTTTTCCGTGGATCTCAATCTCCACGATATCGCCGAAAGAGAGCCCGCTGTCGCGGTCGATGAGCACATAGCCACAGAAGATTCCCAACGTGGGGCTCTTGGTTCCGCTGGTCACAAAACCCAATTCCCGACCACCGGTGAACACCTTGTGCCCATTGCGGGGAACCGAAGGATCGAGCATCTCTATGCCGCGAAGGGAACGGGGGACACCTTTCAAATGCTGCTCCTCCAAGGCCTCCTTTCCACAGAAATCCTCCTTGTCGAACTTCACAAACACTCCCAAGTTCGCTTCAAGCGGTGTGATGTCATCGGAAATCTCGTGCCCGTAGAGGGGCAACTTGGCCTCCAGGCGCAAAGTATCGCGGGCACCGAGACCACAAGGCAAGACACTGTTGTCAACCCCTGCCTGCAGTAAAAGTTTCCAAAGCGGGATGGCGTGTTCATTGTCACAATACAGCTCGAATCCATCCTCACCGGTGTAGCCGTTGCGTGACACCATGCAACGGACTCCATCGATATCCACATCAGCAAGAAACCTGAAGAAAGGCAGTTTGGCGGCATCGGGAGCAATTGTTGCCAACAACTGCTCTGCCAACGGGCCCTGCAAGGCCAGCTGTGAGGTATGGGGAGAAAAATCGACCACCGAAGGAATGGTAAGATTCTTGGAGGGAACGACAGGATTCTCACCACGAAGCCAGCGGAGATCCTTCTCCGTATTGGCCGCATTCATCACAATCCAGAACTCTTCCTCGGCGATACGGTAGACGATGAGGTCATCGACCACCGTACCATTGGGATAGCACATCAGGGTATAGACGATCTGCCCCACCTCCATGGTCGAGATATGGTTGGTCAACATCATATCCAGATACGCAGAGGCTCCCTCTCCCGAGACCATACATCGGCCCATGTGTGAGATGTCGAACAAACCGGCACGCTGACGTACCGCATGGTGTTCGGCAATGATACCGGCGGAAAAATGCAGCGGCATCTCCCAACCACCGAATTCCATCATCTTGATGCCATCGTAGTTTCCATATTCCCGATAGAGTGCGGTATGACGCATGGAGCCCCCCTTCATTCAAGGTCGACACATGAATCACTTCATGTGGACACTCCTCAGATTATAGTACCGATTCGGTGGGAATGCAAAGGAAGTTGCGCAATGTTGCAGAGTCAACCCATGCAATCGGCCACCACCTCAAGAAGACGACCCACCTTCTGTTCATCATCGTCATTCTTCGGTTGGTACTCGGTGATCGCACACCCCACGATATGGTAACGGGAAGCCAGTTCACGGATCGAATCCAACAAATCCTCGAACCAGAACCCTCCTGGAGAAGGACAAGCCACCGAGTCGAAATCCATCGGATCAATCACATCAAGATCAATATGGAGATAAAGATTACCCTTCTTCCGCTTCGCCACCACAGCTTCAAGCATATCGGCGCATTCGTGGCACATGGGAATATTGGGGATACCGTGATCGACGATGTACTGACGCTCTCCATGATCCAACTCCCTCAACCCGGTATACAAGACCTGTTGCGGTAAGATCGTGGAAGGAAGCATCTGCAGTAGGCTCGGAGCACCCTCTCCCAGCAGAAGCCTCAACGGCATGCCGTGGAATTTGTTGCTGGGAGATGTCTCCGGAGTATTCAAGTCGGCATGGGCATCGAGCCATAGAAGGGTCATCTCGCCATCATAGTGCTTGTTGAGGTAACTTATTGCCACTACATCGCTTGCACAATCGCCACCAATGGTGAACACCTTCTTGGGATTGGCCTCGTTCAGTCGATCAGCGGCCCGTACGAAATGCTCGGCGATATCACGTCGATACCAGACACCCTCTTCCTTCTTCGCAACCGATTGTTCACGCACTTCAACGAAGGCATCTATAGCTTGTTCTCCAAGCAATCGTACGATTGCCTGGGCACCATGATATGGTCCTGTACCGGCCGCAGCTCCCTGCCATTGGGGTACGACCATCGTGTACACATCTTTCATCACACCACCTCCCTCCGGGGTCCTGTCCACAGTCTAGAACTTTTCGAAAAAGTCTGTAAACAGGATGGAGGGAAGATGTGGAAAATTCAGAGTCCCTATTTCACCAGGAGCTTCTGTTCCTCATAGGCCTCAAGGGGATAGTGCTCCAGCACATAGTCCATATCCTTGTCACCGCGTCCGGAGAGATTCACCAGAATCGTCTCATCGGGGGACATCTTGGCGGCAGCCTTGATCGCATATCCCAAGGCGTGTGAGCTTTCAAGTGCGGGAATGATGCCCTCAAGTCGACTCAAATCATAGAAGGCAACCAACGCATCCCGATCTGTGGCCACCACATACTCCACCCGCTTGATGTCCTTGAGATGACAATGCTGTGGTCCCACACCAGGATAATCCAATCCGCTGGCAATCGAATAGACCGGCAACGGCTCACCTTCCTTATCCTGCAGCAAGTAGCAGGAGAATCCATGGATCATACCCGGCTTTCCGTAGGTCATGGTTGCGGCATTGTCACCCGCGGCAGGTCCCCTTCCACCGGGTTCCACACCATAGATTTTCACTTCGGCATCATCGAGGAAGCCACTGAAGATACCGATCGCATTCGAACCACCACCCACACAGGCCATCACATGGTTCGGCAATGTGCCGTTCATCTCCAGGAATTGGGATCGCGCCTCGCGACCCACCACACTCTGGAAATCCCGCACCATCATCGGAAAGGGGTGTGGTCCCACCACCGAGCCGATGGCATACATGGTGTTCACAGGATCCTCAAGATAGGCTTCGAAAGCGGCATCGACCGCATCCTTGAGTGTTCTGGTTCCTCTCGAGACAGGTACGACCTTCGCTCCCAACACCTGCATCCGCCGAACATTGGGATTCTGTTTGGCCACATCGACATCTCCCATGTAGATATCGCATTCGAGACCCACCAAAGCCGCCGCAGTTGCCAAGGCGACACCATGCTGACCCGCTCCGGTTTCGGCTATGACCTTCTTCTTTCCCATCCGCTTCGCCAACAGCGCCTCGCCGAGACAATGGTTGATCTTATGGGCCCCGGTATGGTTCAGATCTTCCCTCTTCAAATAGATCTTCGCTCCACCCACCGCTTCGGTGAGCCGTTTTGCAAAATAGATCGGAGAGGGGCGTCCGGTATAGGTTTGCTGAAGATGTTCGAGCTCCTCGATGAAGGTGGGATCCTCTTTGATCTTCATGTAGGAATCCGTGATATCCTGCATCACCTCCACCAATTGGGGAGGAAGAAACGCTCCTCCATATGCACCGAAGAACCCCTTCTCATCGGGTTGTTGTGTATTCAATGCCTGTTTTTCAGCTGTTTTTGCCATGTTCGTGCTCCTTCAATATCTTGTTCATCTGTGATGCGGGATCCTTGAGAATCTTGGATCCCCTGGTGATCTTGCAGAGACTGATTCCGAGATCATTGGCGATCTCCCTCTGCGTTTTGCCATAGTGCAAATCCTTCATCAGTCGCCACCGGAGCGCGAAATCGTACTTCTCCCGTTGGGTGAACAGTTCTTCGAACAGTTTCTGCATCTCCTCGTAGTTGTTGGTTTTTGTGAATACATCGATAAGTTCGTGCAGATCGTCCATCCCATCCTCCCTTCGGGTAGTGGAGTTGACGTTACTATACACAGAAACAAAAGTCAACCCATAGATGCACAAAGTCGGCCAATGCTCGATTGACCCGAAATCCAAGGCGACCTATCATGAGGGAAAAGGGGAGACACATGGAAAACCAGACACGCCTGGGCGCAGCAACCAAACGCACCATAATCGCCATGCAAGTGAACGAAGTGACCGAAAGCATCATCTATGCCAAAGTCGCCAAACGGGTTGCCGACCCACACAACAAGGATATACTGCTCAAGATCTCGGCGGAAGAAAAGCGACATGCCGACATCTGGAAACGATACACCGGAATGGAAGCCCAACCGAAACGCTTCAAGATCCTGTGGTTCACCCTTCTTGCCGCAATATTCGGCTTTACCTTCGCATTGAAATTGATGGAGAGGGGAGAAGGCGACGCCAACGAAATCTACGAAAGCATCGCTTCCGAAGTTCCCGAAGCGAAGAAGATCGCACAAGATGAGGATAGACACGAGCAGGAGCTGCTCGCACTACTCGATGAAGAGCGGTTGCAATACGTGGGATCGATGGTACTCGGACTCAGCGACGCCTTGGTGGAGCTCTCCGGAACACTCGCAGGACTTACCTTCGCCATGCAGAACACCCGATTGATAGCCCTCTCCGGACTCATCACAGGCATATCGGCAACCCTGTCGATGGCAAGCAGCGAGTACCTCTCATCGAGAAGCGAAGGCAATACCAATGCCCTCAAATCGGGACTCTACACAGGTGTGGTCTACCTCGCCACCGTAGGCTTTCTTGTACTCCCCTATCTACTCATGCCGAACGACAGCTTCATGTGGGCCCTTGCAATCATGCTCGGGACAGTCGTGCTCATCATACTCGGCTTCACCTACTACATCTCGGTTGCCAAGGATCTTCCCTTCCTGAAGCGATTCGGAGAGATGGCAGGCATCAGCCTCACCGTTGCGGCAATTTCCTTCGTGATCGGCATCATCGTGAAAGCCACACTTGGCATCGAAATCTAGATACTGCTTTACGCAAGCACCTGCACACCATCGAGGTTTCCGTCCACAAATCCAATCACGGAAGCCTCCACTCCCCTCTTTGCAAGAGCTTCGATTGCATCTTGAGCTACCGAATGCGGCACTGCCGCAAGCAGCCCTCCCGAAGTCTGTGGATCGAACAACACGAAGCGCATCTCTTCGGTCAAATCATCCAAACCCTTCACGAAACGTGAGCGGAATTCGCTATTGGTATAGGCACCGGCAGGGATCAAACCCATTGCCGCATACTCACGCACATGGGGAAACAACGGCACCTTCGTCGACTCCAACACCACCCCCGCATCATTGCCATCGGCCATTTCACACAGATGTCCGAGAAGACCGAACCCAGTCACATCGGTACACGCGGATACGGGAAAATTCTCCAAGACTTCAGCAGCATCACGGTTCAGACGCATCATCGAATCCAATGCGGACTTCTCTTCGTCCGATGATGCGATAGCCGCCCTTGCAGCGGTGTTCACCAAACCCACACCGATCGGCTTGGTGATCAGAAGGACATCACCATCGTTCCAGCTGTTGTTCTTCAGTACACGATCGGGATGGATGGTTCCGTTCACACAAAGTCCGAACTTCACTTCCTGATCCCTGACACTATGGCCTCCGACCAGTGCGGTCCCCGACTCGACCAGTGCATCCATCGCCCCTTCCATGATCTTTCTCAAGTACGAGATATCGAGCAACTCCTCGGGAAAACAGACCACACTTACCGCAGTGAGTGGTTTCGCCCCCATCGCATAGATGTCACTCAAGGCATTCGCAGCGGCAACCCGTCCGAATATCCATGGATCGTCACAGACAGGAGGAAAGAAATCGATCGTCTGCACGATCGCAAGCTCGTCGGTCACACGATACACACCACAATCCTCGGCATGTGAGAAATCACTGATCAAACCAGGATATTCGGGTTGCGAAAGCCCACACAAAGCCTTATCCAACAGACCGGGACCTAACTTCGCACCACAACCTGCGAAACGAGAGTATTGTGTAAGACGAACCACCTTGTCATCCATGCAGCACCTCCTTGACTATCCTGATCACATCCTCCATCTCCTGCTCCGTATTGAAAGGTGATATCGAAAATCGGATCGCACCACCACGATTCGTCGTGCCAAGATGTCGATGGGCCCAGGGAGCACAGTGGAACCCCGCACGAACCGCAACATCCATCGCATACAGATGACGTGAAAGCTCCCCAATCGTACCTTCATTCACCGTAACGGACACCACGGAGGTCCGATCCTTCCCATCACAAAGCATCCTTAGTCCATCGATTGCAGAAAGTCCATGATACAAGACATCGGCGCATCGGTTTCTTGTACGAGCCAAATCATCGAAATGTGAAACCACATACTCCACTGCGACAGAAACGCCAGCCAACGCATGGATCGGTGGAGTTCCGCTTTCGTATCTGTCCGGGAGGAAATCGGGTTGTACCTCACTATCGGAACGACTACCCGTACCACCATGGAAAAGTGGCCTTGGAGCAAAATCACCGTAAAGGGCCATCACCCCAACGCCAGTGGGACCAAGCAACCCCTTGTGCAATGAAAAGCAGAGGGCTCCACGTGCCGATTCAACAAACGGTTCGAACATGAGTTCACCCATAACCTGTGCTCCGTCGATCACAAAAGGAACACCGGCCTCGGCACACAACATCACCATTTCCCGCACCGGATTGATCGCACCGGACACATTGCTCGCCGCGGTGAATACCACAAGGTCGTGCTTCGCATCGAGCAACCGTTTGTGAAAATCCTCAATATCCACCCTACCGAAATCGTCACAACGGATGAATTCATATTCCAAGTCGGAACAAGTCGAGTGATGGTGAAGCACACGTGCCACCGCATTATGCTCCATCCGTGTCGTCAACACCCGAATCTTCTTCCCTACAATGGACCCGGATATGGCCACATTCAATGCCTCTGTGGCATTCATGGTGAACACGGTCTTCTCCAAAGCGGTGGGAGGCATGATCGATTGCAGTCTCTTTCTGCATTCGAATAGTATTTGCGATGATGCAAGAGCAGGCGCATGGGCCGAACGGCCCACATTGCCCAGGGGATCGGACAAGGCCTTTGCCACCGCATCGGCAACCCCAGGAGCCTTGGGCCAACTGGTGGCTGCATTGTCGAGATATATCATGTGAACAACCTATTGGCATGGAACGAATCGATCACCTCAAGCACGGCACCTCCCAACGCCAAAGCCTTGTCGCTGACGGACCGGCAATGTTCGGGATTGCCCCTGGGATCGATATCGGCGATCTTGAACCCGCTCGGTACATGCAATCCATTGTGCAACAAACCCCGCAACACACCGTCGAGAGTGGCGAGGACCGGCACCTCTCCGACCCGTGCGAGCTCCTGGCCCTTCTTGACCACATCACCGATACCCAACCGACTGGTGAATATCCCCTCAGATGGAGAGTGGACCACTCTTTCCGCTCCGTAGCCATTGATGATTCCCGGGATCCCCGTATTTTCCGAAGCACTTCCCTTCAGGATCACCTTTCCCAAATAATGCCCCCGTTGGGTCTCAATCACGACATGACAATCTTCGGGAGCATGGAAACCGGGACCCAAAGCAATCACCAGAGGAGCCATCGCCGGCGAAGTCCCCACATTCCGCTTGGCAATGATCGCATCGACAACAACCGCAGGATTCAGTGAAACAATCGAGGTTCCCTTGGGATCGACCATAAGGGCGACTTCATTGGCGTCCATGATCGATTTGGCATGCATATCGGAACGGGCAAGACGACAGACGATCCCATCCACGGTCACCTCACCTTCATACACCGCTTCGGAAAAGGCGACAGTCCTGCGTATCGTGGTGGGTTGTTCCGTCTCGAGCAACAATACGCGATAACCGGCCCTGTGCAGTCGGCAGGCCACACCAGTGGCGAGATCTCCCGCGCCACGGATTACCACCAGGTTTTCCGCTTTCCTGCCCAGTGGCCTTCCGTCCCTCCTGTTCACCACCATCATCAATTCGGCAACCACGCCGACGGCAATCTGCTCAGGAGTCTCCGATCCGATATCCAAACCGATCGGACTGTGGAAACGACGCATGAACTGCTCTGCCACACCCTTCTCTTCCCGCAAGTAACGACGGAATCCCTTGACTTTGGTTCTGCTTCCCAGCATGCCGATGTAGGCGGCATCACTGGTGATGACCCGCTCAAGCACCTGCTTGTCCAAATTGTGGGTGGCGATCACCAGTGCGGTCTCACCATCGATATGGACATCGGCAAGCGCTTCATCGATCGTTTCACCGATGTGGAAGAGACTCACTTGGGGAAACCGCTCTTCGGTGGCGAATTCCGCCCTTGTCTCCACCAACTCGATGAAGAACGAACATGCCGACGCAAGACGGGCAATTTCAAGGTTGACATGCCCCCCGCCTATCAACACCAAACGATGCGATGGTGGTACCACCTCTATGAACATCTGCATCGCGCCTCCACAATTGTGCCCTTCGGCAACCGCGAGCGACATGTCCATCGTATCATTGCGCCGCTCGGCTATGAGCAGCTTGGCTCGGGCAATCGCTTCATATTCGGCCGCACCCCCACCAACCGTTCCATAGGTGGTACCATCGGCCAACACGATCATCTTGGCCCTGGAACGAGGAGTGGAACCCTCACTCTTGGTGATCGTCACCATCGCAAACGCCCGGTTTTCCTTCTCCAATTGAGCCGCCTTCTCAAACAAATTCACCAGAGTCTCCTTTGGGAACCATTCGGTTCCACCACCACTTCCTCACCACATACCGATCCATCGTGCAACGAGCAACCGATGCAGGTAAAGGATCGACCATGCCAGTGCTCCGCCACGTAGCGCAACACTTGCCGAGTCCTATCGGCACCAACCACATCGCTCTGATTACAACATACCACAACAGGCAAGCCACCACAGCGTTTGAAGACACCCTCGGGATGTTCCAGCAAAGCCAAATAGATTGATTCATCCACCGTATCGGAGATGCTGCCGGTCAGTTGCCTGAACCGATCGGATAGAAACATCACCCGGTCATCCAAAGGCCTGTCGAGTGCGGAAAGTCCCATAAGTGCGACCACCACATTCGTCGCAGCATCGATCACAGGATCCCTTTCGGCGTGTATCTTCAAAGGCAATCCCCGTGCACCATCAGATTCCAGCAAAACCCGATCGAATGGTCGCATCGCCTGCGAAAGGAGCTTCCCTCCGACTGGGGAAATCTTCTTTCCATCCTCCCTCCCATAGATGGTCACACACCCTTTCACAGGCTTTGGAATATCCTGTTGATCACCCTCCACAATGCAAACGTGGTCGAATGAATAGTCATGGTGGGAGGGGTTCAGCATCCGGGTGGTGGTGGAAACCAGCACACTCATCCCCAAATTCGCCCAGTAGGTTGCCAAATTCCGTAATGTAGTGGTCTTTCCTCCGCTTCCTGTGAACGATACGACCAAGGGTCCCTCCAAAGGAACAAATGCGGAAACAAAAGAGTCCAGGTACCATACGATCGGATGTGGGAGAGAATGTGTGAAGGCCATGGGGAGAGTCTATCACCGTGCCATTATGCAGTCAATAATATAACGGGAATGTGGTGGTATCCCATTCGCCATTTCAGCGCTATAATCTGAGAAAACCCATCCGACACACATCTTTGGAGGTATGACATGCAGCATGAAGTGACCGGGAAACAACCGTTGCTGGATAGGAAAGGCCATATCCTGGAGGAGGGATGGTCCCGTAGACCGCTTTGGAAATACGAAAGGGAAAGGATCAAATCGAATGCGCTGAGGATAAAGGAATGGGATTACTATGCGATCATGTCGCATGAGCACAACCGTTGTTTTTGCGTCACCTTCAGCGATCTGGGGTTCGCCGGACTATTTGCCATAGCGTACGTGGATATGGCAACAGGGAAAGTCGTCCAAACCGATGCGATCATGCCACTCACTTTGGGAAAGCTGGGGCTTCCACCACATTCGGGCGATCATTCGGTGGCATGGAAGAACAGCACATTGAGGATTGCCTACAGCAGAAGGGAAGAACGGAGAAGATTGCTGTTCGCAGCTCCCGACCTTCTCCTCCCCGATGGAAGAAGAGGCCTCGATGCCGACATCACACTTGTACAGCCTCCCGACCTGGAAAGTCTCAACATCGCCACCAGTTGGGAAAAGAAACGGACAGCATTCTACCTCAACGAGAAGGTGAACTGCATGAGTGCCAGCGGAACGGTTCGTTTGGGAGACGACATACTGGAGTTGAAACCTCATGAAGCCTACGGAGTCCTCGATTGGGGCAGGGGACGTTGGACCTACAAGAACCGGTGGTACTGGGCATCCGCGTCGGGACGTTTGGAAGATCGCAAGTTCGGACTCAATTTGGGATATGGATTCACTGACCGAACTCCTGCGAGTGAAAACGCGATCATCTTTGACAATCGGATCCATAAACTCGATGAAGTCGTCTTCTCCATCCCCAAAGACAGCTATCTGAAGGATTGGACCATCACCGACAACGATGGAAGGTGTTCCCTTACATTCTCCCCCACCGTCGATCGGCAATCCCACATCAATCTCCTCTTGGTGAAATCGATCCAGCATCAGGTATTCGGATATTTTTCAGGAACCGTAGTGCTCGACGATGGAACCAAGCTGGCAATAGACCGTTTCCCAGGTTTTGCGGAAGATGTCTACAACCGTTATTGAGAACTCCCTACTCTCCTCACCTTCCCTTTCGACTCAATCTCCAGCACCACCGACTTCTCATCGGCAAGACTCCTCATTCGATCGATCCTCGTTTCGATCGCCCTGGGGGAACAATGGTAACGACGGGCGAGACGACTGATCGGAGTTCCCTTGCACCACTCGAAGAGCAGGTCCATCTCATCTATCTCCAATTGCCTCAAATGCCAACTGCGGGTGAAGTAGGTCTCACTGAACGTCTTGCCGCACAATGAGCAACGATACCTCCTCAACTGACGTTCCGGTTGGGATGGACTCCGATAATATCCATGGGGACGATACCATCTTTTCTTTACGGCGAATTCGGGATCATGGTAACGACAGTCGGGATTGGGACACACTTTGACAATCTGTGCTTCCATAGAGGCACCTCCTTACCCAAATTACTCTTGCCACTGCAATTCCACTTCACATGGTTGAACAATTGTCGACTATCGTATAGAGTCGGACAGGTATCCAACCAGCCTATCCCGCCTGCGATACACCCACATGTAGGAGTCCCATGCAACAATTGGAAAAATTTTCAGCCCTCGGTCTCTCGGACCGCACCATCAATGCTCTCGTCGCCAAAGGCTTCGAAGAGCCCACCGCCATTCAGGCCGGTTGTATCCCCTTGCTCTTGAAAGAACAAGTCGACGTGGTCGGCAAAGCCCAGACAGGAACCGGCAAAACGGCAGCCTTCGGACTACCCATATTGGAAATAGTCGAACCTGAAGTCCAAGCCGTACAAGCCCTCATACTCTCTCCCACCCGCGAATTGGCGGTCCAAGTGGGAGCCGAAATCGAATCGATGCGGGGAGACAGAAATCTCCAAATTCTACCGGTATACGGGGGCTCCTCGATGGAGCTTCAGATCAGACGACTCAAGAGAGGTGTCCACGTGGTTGCGGGAACACCGGGACGTGTTCTGGATCATATCCGTAGAGGAACACTGGCACTCGACGCCCTCAAATTCGTGGTACTCGACGAAGCCGATGAAATTCTCAACATGGGCTTCATCGAAGATGTGGAGGCAATACTCGAACAGACCCCGGAAGAGAAGCGCATGCTGTTGTTCAGCGCCACCATGCCCAAACCGATACTCAGACTGGCCGAAAGATTCATGAAGGACTATCGCCTGGTCGCAGTGGAGAATGAAAGCCAGACCCCATCTTTGACAGACCAGCACTACTACGAAGTGAGGGAAGGAGACAAGATCGAGTTGCTCAGTCGACTGATCGACATCGCCCCCGATTTCTATGGCCTGGTATTCTGCAGAACCAAGATGCAAAGTGATGAGGTCGGTCGCTTGCTCATAGATCGTGGCTACAACGCCGAAGTGATCCATGGCGATCTGGCCCAGAAACAACGGGAATTGATCCTTCACAAACTCAGGGAGAAACGGATCAGCATCCTGGTGGCCACCGATGTGGCTGCCCGTGGAATCGACATCCAGGACTTGTCGCACGTGGTGAACTACTCCATTCCCCAGAATCCTGAAACCTACATCCACAGGATCGGACGCACCGGACGTGCGGGAAAGGTTGGCAGTGCGGTCACATTCGTTACGCCAAGTGAATCACGACGATTCACCTATATTCGAAGGAATGTCCAAAGCGAGATCACCAAGGAGAGAATCCCCGATATCGAGACGGTGGTCGCGATCAAGCGGGAACGGATCATCAACGGTATCGCTGAAAGTGTGGGAACGGAACAGTACGACGATTACCGCACCATGGCTCAGGATCTGCTCGATATCCATGATTCCGAAGCAGTGGTGGCAGCCCTGCTTGCAAGACACTATGGCAGTCAATTGAACGAAAAGTCCTACACACGAATTCGTACTGTGGAAACCCGAACAACGCGAGAACCACAGGGAAAACGTGATGACCGATATGGACGAAGGGACAATTGGGACCGTAGACGGGATGATTATCGTGATGACGATGAAATGAGACTCTTTATCGCCAAAGGACGTTCCTCGGGAATGACAAAACGACTTCTTGTCGATTATATCAAGGAATATGCCAATGTGACCGATAGGGAGCTCGATGGAGTCCAGGTGATGGAGAACTTCTCCTTCGTAACCGCGCCTACCGAAGCTGCGAGACACATCCTCAGATCCTTCGACCACATGGAACACGAAGGAAAACCCATCGTTACCAAAGCCCGACCCGACAATCCCAATGGAAAACATCTCGCCGGCCGCAAACGAAACGACCGTCCCGAGAGAAGCCATCGCGACTATGACGATCGTGCTGCACGCGAGTTCGAATACCGCGGGTACTATGGTGATGAGAGGGAGCGGAGGGAGAGACCCGGCTCGAGTTTCCCAAGAAAAGGCTCCAAGTTCAGATCCAATTCGGGTGGATCGAAAAAACGTTCCAAACGGAATCGTTGAACAAAAAAGCGACACTTTGAAATTTCCCAGGATTTGGGTATCTTGTAGTTGGAGGTTGTTCGATGGACAAATTGACGATCGGCCAATTCAGCGATGCATTCCCTCCTTTGATGGATGGGGTGGGCTTCGTGGTGAAGAACTACACCGAGGTACTTAGATCCCGGGGACACGATGCCTATGCGATCGTATCGGGATCATTGATCGATGACGGCTATGAATATGATAAGGATCAAGGAATCGATTACACCATACGTTCCTCAATGATCCCCGTTCCGGGGATCAATCCATATGGCCTGGTGGTGAAGAACACCGAATTCAGGAAAAGGGTCGAAGACCTTCAGTTCGATATCATCCACACCCATTCGCCATTCTTCCTTGGACGTTTCGCCGAACAGTTCACCCGGCACAAACGCATCCCACTTGTAAGCACCTTCCATACCCAATACAAGGATGACTTCTACGGTTTCACCCATTCGCATGTGTTGACCGAACATCTGACAAGAATGATACTGCGCCATTACCGGGTGGCGGACGAAGTGTGGACACCTTCGGAATGGAGCAAAGACAAACTGTATGACTATGGGTATGAGGGAAAGGTGGAAGTCGTGGAAAACGGGTGCGACTTCCCTCTACCTACCGATCAGGAGTATCGTGAATACCACAAAAAAGGAAAACTGCTCACAGGCCTGGATGACGATATTCCCACATTGATCTATGTTGGACAACTCAAGGAAGAAAAGAACATTCCGCTACTTCTCAACGCTCTCGACATTTTCCACCGCAAGCATGGTCGGTTCCACATGATCTTCGTCGGCACCGGACCCGATCGCAAACAATTCGAAGAAAAGATCGAGGAAGCCTACCTCACTCCACACATCACCTTCATGGGAAAAATCACCGATAGGGAACAGCTCAAGGCCCTGCTGGCGTCCAGCACCCTCTTCCTTTTTCCTTCACAGTACGACATGGCGCCATTGGTGATGCGCGAAGCAGCTGCCTTCAAGGTTCCCCTTCTGAACACCAAAGGATCCACCACCGCCGTAGTCACCAACGATGGGAAAAATGGGTTCATCGCCGAGAACACCGCCGAAGCCTATGCCAATCGTCTAGCGGAGGTCTTGGCACACAAGGATCATTGCACACATGCGGGTATCGAAGCCCAAAGGACCTTGTATAGAAGTTGGGATGATGTGTTGGATGAAGTCGAACAACGCTACGAAGCCCTCATCGCCGAAAAACGCTACAGATGACCCACATATGACATAGGTTTAGCCCCAAACGACGTATTTACTCTTCACAACACCGCACTAACGTATTATAGTTGGTTCATGAAGATACGGAGAATACTTTCAACGATCTTGTTTTCAATCCTTGTGACCTCTTCCATTATTGGAGCCATACCAGAATGGTATATCGTTGAGTTCACACAAAACAACTGGTTCTATGGCAACCAAACAGACATACAATGGCAAGACAGTGTGTTCAGGGATATTGGGCAGGTACAGATACGTAGAGCAGACAATTGGTGGGAATATGCTGCCTTGGGATTTGAGTGGAACCGCAATACAACTCTTGTCATCTCTTCACCACTCAGCGACTTCAGATTGGTGAATATCGATGATACTACGAAAACTTTTCCAGCAACGATTCAGGTGGAAATTTCTAAAAAGGAATCGGCCTTGGCTACCATCAGCCCTACAGTCGTACCGATTCCCATTCCATTCAACAAAACCTCCATACTACCCCACTTCAGCCTCTCAATCGATGTACAACCATATCCTGAGTATTACGGCACCTACACCTCCGCAATTAACTTTAAAATCTATGTCGACTATGGATTGAGCACCCAAGTCGAAATAGGTAGTGCGATATTCAATGTTCTCGTGTATTATGTGCAACAATCACCAGGCTCAGGAGATCCGGAAGACCCAATATTCACCAACCTCATGGTTCAAAAATATCCGGAAGCCGATACGATCGACATTCCCCAACTGGAGAACACACAAGGTATGACCACTGTGGCATTCGCAGTCTTCAGCTCCAACGACGATGATGAATCCAATTCATACACGATCAGGATAAGCCCTGGAGAGACTTTTACCACCGAGGACGTGTTCGCATTTTATAAGAACACCAACAACTCGGTATATGTCCCCTACAAACTGGTGGTACCCACACGCACATCTTCCCAAACAGGTACATTCACGATCACGCCACCAGCTATTGTAAGCCAAGGATACTGGTCCGATTACTTTGATTTGGCCATCACAGAGATGAATTATCCCAATCCACCATTGCCGTACACCACTGGTGACTACACCAGTCTCATCAAGATCGAACTCATCAGAAATGATTAAAACCGACCGTAGATGGCTTCACCACAATTGCAACACTTCCCATCCGCGATGTGGTGCCCCGCATCCAAAGCCGCCTCGCCTCCATAGGAATGTGAGCGGATAAGCACCTTCCGGCAAGAGGGGCATACCGTCCGATCCCACCCCGACAGAGCACTATTTCCCGAATACACATAAGGAATTCCAGAATCTTGCGCGATCAGGAGCATCTTCTCCAAAAAGGCTTCGGAGGTCGGAGGAAGATGACGCATATGGTAATGGGGGAAAAACCGGCTGAGATGCCACACCTTCACCCCCGCAGCCGCCAACTCCTTGGCAAGAAACCGCAGCATCCGCTCATCATGGTATCCTTCGATCAACAAGGTGGTGACCTCCACCACCTTGGAGGATTCAGCGGCAATCTTGGCCACCGAATCCAATACGGGAGCCAATGAGCCTCCACAGACGTTGCGATAGAAATCCTCATCACCCTTCACATCGATATTGAAGGCATCCATGAGCGGAAGCACCCTTTCCAAAGAAGGGGCTGAGAAGCTTCCATTGGTGACCATGCAATTGAGTTTCCCTTCTCCATGGACCAATTCGGCGGTCTCCAACATATAATCCTGCCACACGATGGGATCGCTGTAGGTGTAACTCATGATCGGGCTTCCCGTTCTTTCCAGCAGTCGTACCATCAACTCGGGTTTGGTCACCGCACTGTTGTGTGGAGATCCACTACCGTCCTGCTGTGCAATTTCATGATTCTGACAGAACTGGCAGCGGAAGTTGCACCCGAAGAGAGCGAACGAAAGCGTGTTCGCTCCAGGGTGAAAGTGATACAGCGGCTTTTTTTCGATCGGATCCAAGCCACTGGCCACCACCTTGCCCCAACCGAGGGTGACCAGTGATCCATCACGATTCTCCCTAATCCCACACACTCCCTTTTGACCACGTGAAAGGGTACACATGCGCCAACAAAAATCGCATCGGAGGACATCAGTCTTCACCGAACACCTCCGCCTGGAAGATAGAGAACGTACAACTGCGTTGATGCCAACCCGAAGGATCCAAACCCGCCTTCATCGCAAGATGATCAAGCATGGTGTGTCGATCCCATCCCTGCTCGGTCGCCACTTGGGGTAGAAAAACCGCCCTATGGTACCCACAGGATAAGATCACCCCATCCCGACCGACCACGATCTCTTGTGGACCCGATACCTCTTGGGGTACTGTGAGGATGGAGATCTCAATGAGCAAGTCTGCAAGTTCCCCAAGTTTGACCGCTGGGAACCGGGGATCGTGGAATGCGCTCTCCTTGGCCAAACGATGGACAAGTGCATACAACGGCCTTTGACCGATGATATTGCCGATACACCCTCTCAGTCCACCAGGAGCACCATCAGAAAAACCTTTCCGCTTGAGTGTGACGAACGCCCCCTCTTCCCCGCAAAGGGCATCGGGAGGATCGGCATCCACTTCCCGGTAGGTGGATGGAGGTACCCTCTCCAAGGATTCCTCAATCGATTCCCTTGCTATGGCAAGTAGCAGATTCCTCTCCTTCTGTTCCATATCACCTCCACAACACAGTGCAATAGGCAACAAAATCGGAAGCCCTCTCCCCCAACACATCCAAGGAAGTATAGTAGTCGGCCACCCATCCACAAGTATCGAGCCTACGGGCTAGTGCACTGGTGATGCACGCACCCGCTATTCCACACACGGTGAGACGCCCCATCCGCTGGGTGAGGAAAACCGGCCCCAATTCGGTATTAGCCAGTGCCGTCGCCAGTTTCACATCTTCGCTTTTCACCTTATGGGCAACCTTTTCATCGACATGTACACCGAATGGAGCGTACCCGAAGCGTTGGCCATAGTGAGTGAAATCGGAGGAGGCTATCACCAAAGTGTGGCCCTCTTCCAATTCTTCGACCCCAAGCGCATCCATCAGATGCTCCGCCAAACGCGCTGCATGCGTTGCGTCGGTGACATGAGAGATCAAAGCCATGGAAACTTGGATCGGAGACTCCTGTCTCCTTTGCAAATAGGCGAGGAAAGGCAATACCATCTCCACCGCATGTTCTCGCTGGATTGCATGGGTGACATCGGGACCTTGTGCCTCCAATCCCACCTTGAACGAGTCAAGCTCACCCAACGGGGTATCGTAACCGGAGAATTGCCCAAATGAAAGAGTGTTGTCGGGCAACACGATATTGTGTGAAGGAGAGAGTATGAGTACCCTATCGATTCGTTTCGGAGCTCCAACCACCAGATGGGCCAAACCCCTCGCACTGTAGGCCAAGCCCGCATGGGGAAGGATTGCAAATCGAAACGATCCCCTTTCGTTCCCATCGTCCACCTGCTCCACCGCATCTTCAATCACCGAGAGCACACCATCGGGTTCGGCAGGATACCAGGTGCCTGCATACCAGGCCTTGCGCACCGGCAGTATTCCTTTTTCCACCATATCCGACTCCTTGACCATAGTATAACGCCTCGGATTCCAGTTTGCCAGAGGTTAAAAATACCAGGAAAGGCCGATGGAGGGGGTCAAGAATAGCAAATACAACCGCGCCCAGCCTTGCTCGCTCCCGAAATCGTCATCGATTGTATCATCATGGTTGCCGGCATATAGTAGTGGTACGATCAGATCCATACTGAACTCAATTTTCTTTGTGGGAAACTTCCAGGCATATTGGAAAGCAGGACCACATCCGACCTGATGCTTGGATTCGTGGATATCCAATAGACCCAAGGCTCCGATCCCCCCATACAGAAAATGATTTCGCCACTGCAGCAGTTTGTAACTCACCGCAGCCCTACACATGATGGGAATTTCGACGATACCTTGTTCATGGATACTCCTGAAGAGTTCACCCACATATTCATGAACCATAAAATGGGTAGCAAATTCCGCTCTGAAATCGCCCTGTTCATGGACACCAACAAGACCTAGGGTAAGGAACCATGGGATCTCGATACCCAGCGAGGTTTCCGCCCCAAGAGGAGAAGGAACCATCATACACAGAATCATCAATACAAGAAGGAGTGGCATCCCTTTTCCTGACAACCAATGCATTTTGTCATCCTCTTAGGGACATCATACACCCAACAGTGGCTATTGTGTAGGCAAATTATTGTATAAAAAGCAATAATGTTAAGTATGGCAATTCCAATACACCATATGGTTTCCAAAGAACTGAGACAAAGATCTTTTTAAAGATTGACAATATGGGCAATGCCACTATGGTAGAGTGACAGGAGAACCTTTTTCAGCTATATTACCTCCATGGAAAGAACCAAAGGTCTCAGCAATTTCCACACCCACTGTGAACTGGACGACGGAACCGGAACCATGGAAGAGTACGTGCTCAGCGCACTATCCAAAGGGTTCGATGCGATAGGATTCTCTTGCCACGCCCCTGGAACGCTTCAGGACGATTGGCATTTGAAGAAAGAAGACTTTCCCGCCTACCTCGAAGAGATAGACAGGCTCCGCTCCCTCTACCGCGATAGATTGGAGATCTATGTGGGACTCGAACTCGACTTCTTGGAAGACACCGAAGAGCTTGTCGGTTCGGAATATAAGGAGCAGCTCGACTATACCATCGCATCGGTTCATGTGATGAAACACGCGAAATCGGGAACCTACCTTTCCATAGACGGACCACAGGAAGAATTCGACACATTGCTGCACGACAATTTCCATTCCGACATCCAACAATTCGTTGGACACTACTTCTCCTTGCAAGAAAGGATGATCTCACTGTATTCCTTCGATATCCTCGGCCATTGCGATCTCATGAAAAAACGGAATGGCAAAGGCATCTACTTCGATCCGAACGAACATTGGTACCAGAAGATGACCAACCATCTGCTCAAGATGGTGAAGAAACACAAGGTAAGGGTCGAAGTGAATACCGGAGGCATCGCCCGAGGAGCAATCGAGGAAACGTATCCCAGCATGTCGATGATCGCACAGTGCGCCGAGATGGGCATACCACTCACACTCTCCTCGGATGCACACCAAAGTTCGCATATAGATTATTATTTCTCCCAAGCGGATGACCAGTTGGTGCAAGCGGGATATCGCAATCTCGATGTATTGCAGCACGGTATGTGGCAATCTGTCTCAATTGTGTGAAATTTCCGATTGTGCAATCGACCCTCCACCATTATACTTTTAAAAAGACAATCGGAGGAGACGATATATGGGCACCACTATAGACGCAACGGGAAAAGCTTGTCCAATTCCATTCATGCTCGCCAAGGAATGCATCGACAAGGGAGAAACCCAATTTTCAATCCTTGTCGACAACAAAGCTGCGGTGGAAAATCTCAAACGACTTGCGAACTACAGAAAATTCTCCACCAAAACAACCGAACAAGAAGCGAACTTCTCGGTGACATTCTCCATCACCTCCCCGACAAGCGACGAATCGTATGCCGAGCCACAAAAACCAACACCGACCAGCGGGGTTCGCAACTCCCAAGTCCTCTTCATAGGGAAGGATTATATGGGTGAGGGAACCTTTGAATTGGGAAGGAACCTGTTGAGAATGTTCCTCTACACCATCGAAAAGGAAGACAACCCACCAAAAGCGATTGTGCTGATGAACAACGGTGTGAAGATAGCTGTGGAGGATGAACAATGCATCACTACGTTGCAATCCCTGATCGCCAAGGGAGTCTCGCTCACTGTCTGCGGAACCTGTCTGGACTACTACAGACTGCTTGATGACCTGAAGGTCGGAACGGTCGGGAATATGTACGACATCACACAGATACTGCTGAATGCGGAAAAAGTCATTACCGTATGAGCAAAGAGGTGCTTATCACATTCGCATCCACGCATGATGCCTTGGCGGCACAACATACACTCTCGAATGCGAAACTTCCTTACCGTGTACTTCCCACCCCAGTGGAGATCACCAGCAATTGTGGAATCGCCTTGTCGGTTTCTTGTGGGACCGCCAAGGCTTCCCTGGATATGAAGTGTGAGGCGAGAACCTTGGTCGAATACATTGGCCCTCGTATAACGATACTCGGCCCATACGTTGACGGATAGGATAAAAACCTCTACAGTTTTCCCATGGGCAGGAACAAGATAACCATAGAGGACATAGCCCGGGAAGCGAAAGTCGGTTTGGGAACCGTCTCGAGAGTCCTCAACAATAGCTCCCATGTATCCGAGGAGACCAGAAAGAGGGTACTGGATGTGGTGAAGGCCAGACAGTACACTCCCAGTGCCGCCGCAAGCAAGTTGGCCAGAAACGATGTCATAGAATCTACCGTAGGGCTCTTGCTTCCCGATATAGGAAACCACTACTTTTTCGAGATATTCGAGTCCATCTACCGCAAGTTCAGGGGTCTTGGCATCGATCTGCTCATCTTCAATTACGAGAAACACAATCCCAAAGTGATCAGGAAAGTCCTCGATACTCAACTATCGGCACTCTTGATCTTCGCATTCCGACTCGACGATACCGAACGGGACATGCTCAGACAGAGAAACGTACGGTATCTCTACATCGATTATCCTCGCGAAGAGGAACACTGCATCTTCACAGACAATGCCTATGGAGGACGACTTGCAGCCCAATACTTGTTGGGAAAAGGTGTGCAACACCCCTGCTACATCGCAGTCGACCCTCCCGCGCAAGCAAACACCGACCGGAAGGATGGATTTTCAGCCGAACTCAACGCCCATGGTGTGCATGAATTCAAGACATTGGCGGTCGGACTCTCCGAAGAGGATGGATACCGTGTGGGCATGAAGATCATTGAAGAAGGAACCTGCGATGGAGTCTTCTGCTACTGTGACGATATCGCTACAGGAGTCGTGAGGGCCGTTCGGGAACGAGGTTCGCACCTCAGGGTCATTGGTTTCGATGGGGTGCGAACGACGGCACATGTAGGACTCTCAACGGTGAGTCAGGAACCTGGAAAAATCGGCTCCGAAGCCGCTTCACTCATCATGCGACTCATGATGGAACCCGAGTTTTCCCAACCGATACGCCATTGCATCACCCCAGTGCTTATCGACCGCAACAGCTGACATACCAAACCTCTCAAAACTCGGGCAAACCACAATCGAATGTGCACATGAAAAGTCATTCGAAACCTTCAACATGGCCTACATGCACTTGAATTGCATACGAACGAGGAAAAGTTGCACTTTTCACCAGGGTAACCATTGATGCTGTCGTTCCATCATCAGGTCGACCAACTCCCGCACATTCCGGTAACTTCCGACCACCGGATTGGCCAGCATGGCCTGCACCACATACTCCTTGTTACCGGTCAGCACAGCTTCGACCGTCAGATCATACACACCGCAATAGTTGCGCAACAGAGCGGCGAATCCCTTCGGATAATGGTGAAGTCCAACCGGCCGCAACCCATTGCGATGCACTTTTGCAGGCACTTCCACCGCAATTGTTGATGGCAATTCATCTATCAAGCCATTATTCATCACATTGACCGCCGGCTCCTCATACCCGGTATCATCGAGAACCCCCTCAATGATCAGCACCAGACGCTCATCCCGTCGCAACTCGATCTTCGGTTTGATCTGCGCCAATTCCAACTGGTAGAGCGTATAGAAATCCTTGATTCCCTTGTGGTCCACCACCTCGTCGGCCCACTGGATGTATTCCCCGAAGTGGCTGTCGACAGTCACCGGCATGAGCCCATATGTCTCCATGATCTCCTTGAACAAAGTTCTATCGGCCCAACTCTTCCCACTTCTTTCGACATCGAGGACCACCCGTTGGCTGGACCCTTCCGTCTTGGGAGCCTTACCCGTACGACGAACATATGAGAGAATATCCGAATAACCCGGTTCCTTCTCGAAGAAGGCGGGGGCAAGGCGCAGGATATCGGGATAGGCATCCTTGCCCGAATCACGATACCTCGCTTCAAGCAGCACGCTGAAGTGGTTCAACCCACCCGAGCGGAGTTCCAGATTTTCAAAGGGAGTATCAAGTATGGTGGGAAGGTATCGTTCCAAGGAGAGCACTTCGTGGCAGAGTCCCACGAATTTCATCGCGGGATATTTTCTCAATACCGCCGTGGTGATCGCCGTCATCGGATTGGAATAGTTGAACACCCATGCATCGGGACAATACCTGGCCACATCGTCACAAATCGCGACGATCACCGGGGTAATCCTCAACGCATGGAAGATGCCGCCCGGGCCACCATTCTCTCCATACACCTGCCTGATACCATACTGTTGGGGAATCGTCCAATCCTCATCCCAAAGTTTGAATCGATTGCCCACCTCGATGGAGATGATGACGAAATCGGCACCCTTGAGGGCTTCGGTCCGATCGGTGGTCGATGTCACCGTGAACGGCAGGGGGTGCTCGGCAAGAAACGCATCGGCCTTTGCCTGAACAGTAGCCAATGCCTCACCATTGATATCGACAAGTACGATTTCGGCACCATACAAACGCTCGCTCTGGAAGAAATCGCCCAAGGTACCCAATCCGAACTGTGCGCTTCCCGCACCAATCAACACCAATTTCATCTCACACTCCTTCGCCCGCACAGAGGGCAACAAGACGTATACTATCGTATTGTGAAAAGAGAGCAAAGCCTTTCATGATTCGAATCGCTAGAACACCAAGTGATCGACCATCAAGTGACTGGTGTCGCGAACATGCACATCGCATGTGGACGGCTCAATGGCGCTTCCGACACCCACCGCACGCATCAACGCATTCTTGATGGCCTCTATACCAGCAGGCGCATCCTCGATACCGCAACACTCCTCGGGATAGACGGACAACATATCGGCTGCCTTCGCAAACACCTCCGGATCGGGTTTCCCCTTCACCACCTCGGCTGCCGGCACCACCACATCGAAGGAATCCGTCAGACCAAGTTTCTCCAAAATGAAGGGAGCGTTCCTACTGGCACTGGCGATCGCAGTCGACAAGCCCCTTTGCTTGATCGCCACCAACAGTTCCCGGATCCCCGGCAGGATATCATCCGGAGTCAGTTCCTCCAAGGAATCGCGATACCACTCATTCTTTTGCGTCGTCAATCGGACCATCCCATCATCATCGAGCACCACATCGTTGTGGTCGAGAATCACCTGCAACGACTGGCGCCGCGATATCCCACGCAACCTCTGGTTGATCTCTTCATCGAAATCCCACCCATGTGCATCCGACAATCGCTTCCAGGCACGATAGTGGTATCCGTCGGTGGAAGTGACCACCCCATCGAGATCGAAGATCACCGCCTTGCAGTGGGGCAAGGTGGAGAGCATGACCGGACGTTCGCCGACATGGAAAAGATCGGAGCGGTGACGCAGTTCCATCTCTCCTCCCTCGGTTCGGTAGATGGTCGAAACCCGATCAATCGTTACCGTCAAATGCACTTGTCCGAAGGTAAGGTGGAAAGTCAGGCTTTCACAGTCTTGGGGTAGTTGGGGCCTGAAGGAAGGAATCCCATTGAGCATCCTGAAACCCGCTATGCCATACACCATTGCCATCCAGGAACCTGCCATCGCAGCGGTATGCAATCCATCCTTGGTGTTCCTATGGAGATCTTCGATATCCATAAGGGCTGTCTTTTTGATGTACTCGGTACCCAACTCGATGTTTCCTGCATCGAAAGCCTGGATACCTTGAATGCATGCGGAGAGGGAACTGTCTCCGGTGGTAAGTGGTTCATAGTATTCGAAATTGCGCTTTCTCAAGTACCAAGGGAAACGGTGGTGTTGTAGGAACATCGCCAGCACCGTATCAGCTTGTTTGAGCAGGCGATGGCGATAAATCACCAATGGATGGTAATTGAGCAACATGGGATGACGCAATTCACCTTTCTTCGCGGTATTCCAAATCTCCTTTTCCAAGAAGTGGTCATCCTGTGGATTGACCCCTGTACTTTCATCGAATGGGAGATACATCATCCTGGCAGCCTCGGCGAATTTGTCGAGTTCGCCCTCCTCCATAGCCAATCGTGTTTCCAAACGATCCCAAAGTTGTCGATTGTTCAAACGTATGCGGGCGAACAATTGCACCACGTTTTCAAGATGATGCTTCACCATCACATTGGTATAGCAATTGTTGTCCACCAAGGCTGAATATTCGTCGGGTCCGGTCACTTCGTTGAGGCAGAAGCGTCCCTCCTTGGCAGGATTGAAGAATCCCAGGTCATAGTAGAGACGGGCTGTCTCGAACAACAGATCGGCCGCACCGTCGGCAAGGATCGAATCATCCCCAGTGACTTCAAGATACTGCAACACACTGTAGGCGATATCGGCATTGATATGGTACTGGGCAGTACCTGCAGGGAAGTAGGCGGAAGCCTCCATGCCATTGATGGTGCGCCAAGGATAGAGCGCCCCCTTTTGACTCAACTCTCTGGCTCGTGTCCTAGCCTGTTCCAGTGTGGAGATCCGATAGGAGATCAGGGCGCGGGCTGTGGCACTCCAGGTATGGTTGAAGAAGGGCATGCCGTAGATTTCGGTATCCCAGAAGTAGTGCCCCTCATACCCACTGCCTGTGAGCCCTTTCGCAGCCAACGAGGACATGCCGTCGCTTCCCGTGGATTGGGCAAGTTGAAATAGATTCAACCTGAGCGCCCGTTGCAAGGCATCGTCTCCAACATACTTCACATCGACTCGCTTCCAAAACTCATCAAAGTAAGCGGTTTGGGAAGCAACCAATTCCTGCCATACGATGGTGCCGGCTTCAACACGATTCTCGGACACCCGTTCCAGAGGAAGCTGTTCACCCGGACGACCCGAACTGTGGTAATAGAAACATTTGAAGAGCTCGAACGAAGTGCCGTTGAAATCGAATCTGAGACCTGGAAGTTCTCCGGGAGTATGGGTGAAACGCTCGATATGGACAGGTACGCCCACCTTATGGACAGCTCCACACGAGAGGTGCAAACCACTCTCCACAGTTTTGAACGATGCATGGAACGATGGACGTTGTTCGGGTCCCTCGGATGAATATCCTTCTCCGATACACGCAAGTGAGGGCTTGGTGAGCATCGTACCCACTCTCGGGTCGAGTCCACTGACCGCCCTGTGTTGTGGCATTGCGATCGAAGAATAGATGATGATATCGACTGGAGCTTCGGCGCTTACCGTAAGTCGCAAGGCACCGAGATGCTTCTTCGTCATCGCTATCAACGACTCCCAAGCGATATCCACCAAAACATCCTTGGACGAACGCCATGTGATCTTTCGGGTGAGTATTCCAGTCGAGAAATCGAGATCCTTCTGGTAATATTCCACCGCATCGTCCGCGATGGAAACACGTTGGCCATCCACCTCCAACCATAGATACCTACAATCGGGAAGATCAAGCATCGTCTGGTTGAAGCGGGCAAACCCATAGGCGTCCTCACCGTAATGGATGGGCGACAATTCGTAGAACCCATTGATGAATACACCGGGATGATGGGAGGGTTCCCGCTCACAGGGGAAACCACGCAATCCGAGATACCCATTGCCGATCGAGAAGAGACTCTCGGATCTCGCCAAGCGTTCCTCGTCGAAATCCGCTTCCATCAATTTCCATGTATCCAAAGCCATCGATCACCCCTTTACAGATCCAGCCATGAGTCCTTGCACGAAATACCGCTGCAAGGCGAAGAAAACCGCAAGAGGGACAATCATGACCACGAACGCGCCGGCAGTCAAAAGATGCCAATCCTGTCCCCTTGAACCAATCATGTTGGCCAAGCGTTGTGTGAGGACCGCGACATCGTTGGTTCCACCCAAGAATACCAAGGCGACCAACAAATCGTTCCAGACCCAAAGGAATTGGAAAATTGCGAGCGATGCGATCGCGGGTACCGAAAGTGGTAAGACGAGACGGGCGAAGACGACCATGGGTCTGGCACCGTCCAAAAAGGCCGACTCGAACACATCCCGGGGTATGGTTGAGATGTAGTTGTACAGAAGATAGATGCCCAACGGCAAGCCGAATCCGGTATGCGCCAACCATATTCCCAGATACGATCCGGTAAGACCCAATGTCTGGTAGTCACGAAGGATTGGAATGAGGGCAATCTGCAATGGCACCACCAGCAGAGCGACCACGATGGTGAAGAACAACTTGCGACCGGGGAACAACATCCAAGCGAATCCGAATGCTGCCGCCGCCGCGATCAGAATCGGAATGATCACCGAAGGGATCGTCACCGTGAAACTGTTGACAAAGGCACGTGTGAGATTGTCCCCACTGGCTCGCACGGTGTTTCCCGCCGAGTCCACGAATGTATATTGGCTACCGCCCAGCACCTGTTTGTAGTTGTCGAGTGTAAAACCGCCATTCTCTCCAAAGACGGTCCACCAACCCGTATTCAGCACATTGTCCTGGGGACGGATCGATGAGATGAACAGTCCAAGTATAGGAATACTCCACACAATGACCAAGGCCAAGAGGATGAGATTCACCACCAGATTCCATTTGCCGGATCGTTTCTTTCCCTTCATATCAGAATCCCTCCCTCTTGCTGAATTGCTTCAGGTTGTACCACATGACCGGAATAACGGCCAACACGAGTACAATGGCGATCGCCGATCCACGTCCATAGTGGTAGAAACGGAACATTTGCTTGTACTGCATGCTTGCGATCACCTCTGTGCCGAAGTTTCCGTTCGTCATGGTGAAGACTATGTCGAATATCTTCAACGAAATGATGATAATCGTGGTCGATACGGTAACCAAGGTTGAGGCTATGTAGGGTATGACGATACTGCGAATGATACGAACCTCACTCGCTCCATCAATCCGACCCGCTTCGATGATTGATGCGGGTACTCCTTTCAAAGCAGCGGAGATGATCACCATCGCATACCCTGTCTGCAACCACACGAGGATGACGATAAGGAACACATTGTTCCAAGGCTGCAAGGTGAACCATGCTTGAGGTTCTCCACCGAAGAAGGTGACAATGGCGTTCAAAAGGCCAATTTGATCTTCACCAGCAGGCTTGTAGGCATATACGAAACGCCAGATGACACCTGCACCGACAAACGAAATGGCCATCGGCATGAAAATGAGACTCTTGAACACCTTCTCCATCTTCACTCGATCGGCCAGAAGAGCCACCAACAAGCCGAACCCCACCGCACCTCCGGTACCGAGCACGATCCACATGAGGTTGTTCAAAAAGGATTCCAACATCTTGCTGTCGGTGAAGGCGAAGAGATAGTTCGCCAATCCAACAAAGTTCTTGGATTGCGCATCGAAGAAACTCAAATAGAGCGATCGCAAAGTGGGCAACAACAGATACCAGGCCAGAATGGCCAGTGCAGGGCCCACGAACACGAAAGGCTGCAACTTCTTCGCGACTGTCAGGGGAGTCCTGTTCACGACCCAATCGGCCACCCAGAACAGCATCGCCACTCCTCCAACTCCCCAGATGATCGCGACAAGGGCAATGACTCCTTGTGGCGCATTGCTGTCCCTAAGGAAAATAAATCCTGCCCAAAGGATCACGAATGCGACGATCGGAACGAATAGGGATACGACGACCCTACCGATAGCCACCAATGCTCCGGTAAGAACGCCCCTACCCACAGTACGATTTTCTGCCGTAGCCATATACGAACTCCTTCATTTGCATGTGGAAAAGCACCGGTGGCTGGTGCGACCCTTCCACCGGTGCGACCACATGGGTTTACCTTACGGCCAAGATTTCTCCACCTCGTTCAACATCGAAGTGGTACTTTCGCCATTCACCCAGTCGACGATACCGGTCCAGAAGGTTCCCGCGCCAACTTGAGCGGGCATCAGATCGGAAGCATCGAAGCGGAATACCTTCGCATTGACCAAAGCCTCTGCGAGCGAGCGTTCGATCTCGTTGGGATAGGCATTCAAGTCCTGGTTCAGGTAGGGGAACAGAGCTCCGCCGGCCTTCGCCCAAAGTTCACCCGATTCCCATGTTGCAAGGAACTCCATGAACTGTCGGACTTCGGGACGATCGTTGAAGACCACAAATTGGTCTCCACCACCAAGCACCGGGATTCCAAACTCTTCATTGATGGATGGAAGCGGAAATACTCCGACCTCTTCCTCAAGATTCGCCTGGATATTGTCCTGAAGGAATCCGGTTACGAAATTACCCTGTCTGTGCATCCACGCCTTGGGAGGATTGTCGAACATGACACGAGGGGAATCGGTGAAGCTGGAGGTAAGGATCGTATTGGTTCCACCATACACATATTTTGGATTCAACCAGATCTTTCCCAACACATCGAAAGCAGCCTTGACTTCAGGAGCATTGAACGGAATCTCGTGGTTGACCCACTTGTCGTAGACATCCGGTCCGACAGTGCGAAGCATGATGTCCTCGATCCAGTCGGTACCAACCCATCCGGTGGCTCCACCCGATTCGATACCGATGGTCCATGGAGTATGCCCATTGGCGACCATCTTGTCCATCAATGCGATCAACTCATTCCAAGTGGTGGGAACTTCATACCCGGCCTTTTCCCACGCCTTCTTGGGGTACCATACGAAACTCTTGGCATTCACACGATGGAACACACCATAAGGCACTCCCTCGTACGAACCGAGATCCTTCCACACAGGGGCATAGTTCTTCTCCACTGTGGCCTTCAAGGAATCCCACATAGGAACCAGTTTTCCCTGGGATGCGAAATTAACCATGAGTCCCGGCTGGGGTAGTCCGGCGATGTCGGGAGGATTTCCACCTTCCACACGCACGCTGATGAGAGTCTCGAAGTCTTTGGAACCTTCATAGACCACATCTATCCCCGTTCTCTCCTCGAAAGGCTTGATCGCCTCCTCAAATCGTCTGGCCTCCTCATCGACGAATGCTCCGAAAACCATCACCTTGTTGGTCTCGGCGGCCTTCGCCTCCTCCTGTCCACCTGCAAAGACAGCAGGCAACACCATCAGTGCGATGAGCATCACTAGTGCAACTCTTTTCATACTCCTCTCCTTCTGCTTGGTCCGAACCAAGCTGTTTGATTGTTTGGTGCGTTTCCGCGCTTTTGGAAGCACTTCATCGGGTGGGGAACTACAAATGGGAAAAGCAGGAAGTCCACTTCCGTGGAAGCGTTTCCACATCCATTGTCACATAGGTTCCACACGTTGTCAAACTATTTGTGGCAACCGAAACAGTGATTTTGTCTACCATACATTTTTGCGGTATACTACCACCCAAGGAGGCAAGAAATGGAGAACCATGCGAATCGAATGAGTGCCATCCTGGGTGATATCACCGAAATGAAGGTGGATGCCATTGTGAATGCCGCGAATTCCTCTCTATTGGGAGGAGGGGGTGTGGATGGAGCGATCCATCGGGCTGCGGGAAAAGCATTGCTCGAGGAGTGCCGGACATTGCACGGATGCGCCACAGGAGATGCAAAAGCTACCAAGGGATATCGATTGCCTGCCACCTATGTGATCCACACCGTTGGGCCCGTGTGGCATGGAGGAACACGGGAAGAGGAACACCTCTTGGCATCCTGCTATCGAAGATCGCTTGAAATCGCAGTTGAGATAGGAGCCAGAAGCATAGCCTTCCCGGCAATCAGCACAGGAGTCTACCGCTTCCCGCTCGAGAAAGCCACTCGAATCGCCATCGGGACGGTCCGAACATTCCTTGATACTACAGAAGCCATAGAAAAGGTCGTATTCGTCTGCTTCTCACCCGAAACGTATGCGCTGTATCGAATCCATCTGGATTCACCAACAGAGTGACCCACGCGCAAAAAGACTCTTTCAATCGTTGAGGGAAGCGGTGTGCCGTATCGCCTTGGTTACCAAGCCCCACTGTTCCGAAGCGACCCACAGGGGATCTATCATCCATGAACCGGTGACAGCCACCACATGTTTGTGTGACAAATACCGGAGTACGGTCTTTTCAGTGATTCCCCCGGCGACGATGAACTTCAAACCGAACAAATCGGCCATATGATCGATGGCGGGAAGACCACCCAACTTCTCCACAGGATAGAATCCAATCACCTTGAGACCCTGTTCGACAGCAAGAATCCCCTCTTTGGTGACGGGAAACACCGCCACACCCTGTTGCTGACACAACTCAATGATCGCCGGATCGAAGATTGGGGAGAAGATGAATCGTGCACCCGCCTCTATGGCATTGCGGGCTTCACCGACAGTCTGGACATTTCCTCCTCCCGTCACAATATCGGGAAAATTCGTCGAAAGAATCCTCAACAATTCCAACCCATCATCGGTCTGCTGGGAGATATTCGCCGCGGGAAGCCCTCCAGCGAGCAGTGCAGTACCCAAAGCTTCAGCTTGATCGACTCCAACCGATTTGATCATCGGTATATACCGGATCTGGGTCAAACGTTTGATTATCGTATCCATCCCTCTGCCTCCCGAGTCGAAAGTGAACCTAGTGTAACGAAAGATGGAGCATCGGTAAAGCGAAATCGTTGTCGTTCAGAGAAGGGACAGCAGCCGGGTCACACCCTCCGAAAAGCCATGTCCACCATCGCTTTCGGTCACATACTTGGGAAGATGTGTCATCAAATGGCCATACTGCAGGATATTGGCCACACCCACAGTAAGTGGAAAGTGGGAAAACATCGGTTCATCATTGGGAGAATCCCCGAAAAACAGGACCGAGTCCCTCTTTTTCCCATCCTCATACGAATATGTCCTATGCAACCATTGGGTCACCATGGACAATTTGGAATAGTCGCCCATCCAGACATTCACATGGATCGAACTGATCTTGGCAACCGCCCCCTCCTCCTCACAAATACCACGCATCCGAACGGCATCGGACAAAGGCAGTCTCGGCTCCTCTTCCCTGAAGTCGAAGGCAAGATCGAACATGCGGGCGAACTGGTCGCTCGCGAGACGAGTTCCCGGCACCTCACGAAGAATACGCTCCCGTACCCGTTGCAACACAGGATGCCCATTGTCAACGGCATTGGGATGGTACAACCGCTTGATCACCCCGAGCTCTTCCCAGAACACCAAAGCACCATTCTCACCGACGACGGCAGCAACCGGCCATTGCCTGGCGATCAAATCGCACCAACCCGCAGGACGACCGGTAACCGGTATGACATGGAAACCCCTCTCCGCCAGTTGCCAAAGCGCGGCATAGGCATCGGAAGGAAGCTTTCCCTCATTGGTGATCGTATCGTCAATATCCATAAGAACATATTTGACATTCAGAATCGATTGTTTCGTCATATTCGCAATAGGTACCATGCCGGCTCATCTCCAAAAGTATCGATTGGAATAGGCGATCACATCGATCATCTCTTCCAAGAGACCATATTCATAGGCAAGATCGAAAATCGTGTAACGACTTCGTATGATGCGGGCCTTCCTCATCGCAAAGGCAACGGAATCACGATCCAATCCTACCGATTCGGGTTCGACCGGACAACCACCTTGTTCCAACATTCTTTTCAATACTTCGAATGGAATCAGCTGCTTCTGCAACCGAATCGAAAGTGAGGGCAATGCATCGCGTATCCTGTCGCGACGCTCTTCAAGCTGTGGCCCGTTAAGTTCCTTGTTTCTGGCGATCTCCACCGCAACCTGCTCGACACGCCCATTGAACACCCGGGAAAAATACCCTTCCAAAGTCTCTTGCGAAATACCATCCATTTCCCTATGGCGTGAACCGGAAGCCAACAACAATTCCATCATCGCAGTGGAGACCAGTGTCCCGATGGCGACTTTGAATCCGTGCGAAACCTCCTCACCATCCATCGAAAGGCCACCCATCTCCCACACATGGCTCAACAGATGCTCCGAACCACTGGCAGGACGCGAATTACCATACATCACCATGGCGTTGCCCGTCTCCACCAAACCGGAGAACAATCCCGATACGGCTTCGGGATTCCTTTTCATGATGAAATCGGGATGTGCGATCCTCGCACGCAGGGGTTCCTGCACGAAAGTCCACACCGTTTCATCGATCGATTCGATGCCCAACTCATCGGCGATGATCCAATCGGCACCTCCGGTGACCTTCGCCACCAGATCCCCATAGCCCGAACCGATCAACCACAATGGAGCTGCAGATAGGATAGCGGTATCGGCAACCACCACCTTTGGAGGTACACATTCGATGGTCCTTTTGAAACCGTCGAAGGTGATCGGAGCATTGGGAGAAGTGAAACCGTCGACCGAGGGAGCGGTCGGTACACAACAATAAGGAATCTTACGTTGGAAACAAGCCATCTTTACGATATCGTTGAGGGAACCGGCACCGATTGCCAGAGGGACGAACGAGGGCTTCGATTCCAAGCTTCGTTCCACCATGTGCACATGCTCCAGATCGGGATGGACCCTCCCGGTATCTTCGAACACCAGCACCTCAATCGGGATATTCGCATCGACAAACTGTCGGTGGATGCACGGACCGGCTGCTTTCCATGTATTCGAATCGGCCACCAGCAGGGGAAACCGACCGGGAAAGCAACGTGTGAACAGTTCCACGATTCGACATACCGCATTCGCCTCAATAATGAGCTCGGCCATATCAGTGTATGGTCCCTTCGAATACCGGACTCCGTGGTTCCAACCTTCCCGCCGAATACCCCCAGATGCTCGAATATTCGGAGGGGTCTTCTCCCATCGCCTCAAGCTGACGAAGATACCGGGCAATCGATTTCGACTCTATGATCATCACCGATCCCATCTTCTCTATCACCGCACTATGGGGACGAGTGTGGTCAAACTCGAATTTGAGAATCCTACGACCATCATCGGTGATGCCAATCGTACGATAGGTGTTGCTCTTGCCCACTCCAGGCAAATTGATCGTATTGCGGTCGGTTGCAAGGAAAGGGATTTCATCGGCATCCCTGATTCCATCGATATGCTCGACCATATGGGACGCATCGGCTGCGAACGAACGCAATAGGCTATGGTAGCGGTAATCCACCCTTCCGATGGATTTCTCCTCGATCTGCTCCTGCATGGATCTCGGATTGTTGGCGAACAATTCACGGTTCTCCTTGAAACCCTTCACCGTGAAGGTATAGTACGGCAACACACCGATGTCGTTGAGTACCTGACGGAGTTTGGCGGTATGGCCACGTCTGCTCGCGGCAACGGTGAACACCTCCTGGTTGGTGACTGCCCATCCCGCATCCAGCAATCTCCGTATCGCCTTGGCGGAATCGGGAGAGATCTCCATGGCACTCGAGATATGGGTTTGTACAATGCATTGGGGAATACCGATCTCCATGGCTTCCTTTCGGAATTCGGTCAACACATCGACCAACTCTTTGGTGATCCTCTGTGGAAGATATACGGGAAGTTTGGTTCCAAGCCGTACCCTCTTGAATTCGGCAAGCTTCTGTCCTTCGGGACGAAGTTCGTTGTCACGCTTCTTGTCACGAGCCATCTTCAACACCGCATCGAGAATCTTCTTCAAAGAAGAAACGGAACTCATCATCGAATCGCCACCTGTGATGAGAATATCCTCCAAGTACTCGTCGGTTCTGAAATAGACCATCGATTCGTGGAGAATCTCGGGCCAAGTCTTCTTTGGGCGAAGTTTGTCGAGATCGAAGTTGAATCTTCCGTTCTGGAAATCGTACATCCTTTGGCAATAGGAACACAAACCTCCACAAGCCCTTCCCATGGTATCCGGTATGAAGATGGCCACATTGGGATACCTTCTGTGGATGTTGTGCGAGGGGAGGATGAAACCGGCCTCATTCGGTTTTCCCGGTTCCACGACATCCTCCTTCTCCCATGCATTGATCATACCGAATTCATCCACCAGATCCCTGCTGTAGAAAAGATAACTTCTCAAGGCCTCATCGGCGTACGGATGCTCACGCTCGGCTACAGGTCGGGTATCGATGAGGGAGAGGAAATAGGGAGTGGCGAACACGGGAATTCCCCTCTCTTCGGCTTCCCTCATGATCGTCATCGTCTCTTCGTCCATTGAATTGTCGAGATACCGATTCAACTCGTCGGTACTTCGGATCGCATAGCGAAGATGGAAACGATCTTCACGCCACCATGAGAGCACTTGTCTTCTTGCCTCCGCATCGGTCAATTCCTTCTTGAAATGGTAGGCAGTCGAAGACTTCCCCTTCCGACCCTCCTCCCTGATTCTCTTGACAAGTAGACCGACTATCCTCTCCTTGTTCCTTGCCCGCCATCGGATCACCGACTGGTCGAGACCGGAAGGATGGCGCTCCATCCATTCGTACACGGTGCTTCTGCTGGGGATGTCCTGTGTCTCCAACCCATTCAGCTGTCTGAGCAGATGCAGGATATCCCACACGAAATCAACAGTGGCGGTACAGGGTTCTCCCCGCAACAACTTCCTTATGAGCGACACGGGTTGGGAGACCACAAGTTCTCCGTGCAAATTCCAATCCTGAAATGAATGCCCTTCATATTCGAGCAGATCCATGACCCTGATGAATGCAAATTCCCTCCAGGTCAATCTGAAGAAGTCGCCATATTCATATCTTTCTCCCGAATAGTAGGTCCAGGCATCGGGAAAGTCTCGTTGCATGATCTCCGTATAATGGGTTTTCAACCGTTCGACCAAGGCCTGGTCGTCCATCGATTCGTCCAACATATAACTGGTGATGACGGGATTTTCGTCCCTAATCGTGTGCACCAGTGAAGAGAGGTTTTCCTGCTGTATATCCATGGATGAAGAATACTACGTGGTGAGTTTTGGTGTCAATATTCGAAATATTGCGTTATATTTTATTTTATCATATATACTTATATTTTTAGCAACATGTGTTTGACAGAAAGTGGAAGTCGTGTATCGGCTCTACTGGTATGCTGCATTTCCCCGTATCGTTTTCCGCAGGGAAAGCTTGCCCCCCTCTGAATTCGGTTTCCAGAAACTACGCTGGGCCTTCCGTTGCTCAACGGTGAATCCCAACTCCTCATACACCCTGATTGCCTTGAAGTTGGTCTCCGCAACCTCTAAAAGGAATTCGTTGTATGGCAAGGTCCGCAATACATAGCGCTGCAACTCCGTGGATATCCCCATACCTCTGAAGGCGGTGTCGGTTGCAACCGAATCGATGTAACATTGGGTATCGACGAGTTCCAAAGGTCGCTCAAGCACACCCCTCAATCTGAAGAAGGCTATGGAACCGCGCAAGAAGCCCAATTTCTCGACAAGATTCTCATGATGGAAACGATGTGATCTTCCCTTCGCTGTGGAAAAGGAGACCACACTGACCACATTTCCATCGAGCAGGGCAACATAATGGTTTGAAGGTATGAATGAATGTTCGAGGATATCGGCTATTACATCGACATCGGAAGAGATGAACGACAATGGTTCATAAAAACTGGCAACGAATATCTCTACCGCTTGTCGGATATGGATCTGATTGAGTTCAGCGAGGTTTTTAAATACCGGCTTCTTTCCCATACGGCTTTTCCCTCTGCTGTCAGCATACTACCATAAATAGAATTAGAAAAGAGTTTTTTCATAAAAATTGTATGGAGGCTATAGGATTTTTATATAGGTTTATGAAGGACCGGAGGGAAAGTCCTCCGGTCCATGGGATTGCTTGCAGGAAAGTTTGATCATCCCCTACGCTGCTTTTCCTCAAACGCACCGAGTGCGAGATACCGTTCGTAGAGCTTGTCGTAGATCGCCTTCT
>CAYZJV010000019.1:0-882 GCA_964478945.1 uncultured Spirochaetaceae bacterium
ATCTGGCCGCGAACGGATTTTCAGGGGGTGCGTATCCCTGTGTTTCCCAAGATGCCACCGAGTATATAAGGAACGCTGTGAAAGAGAGGCGGAAGTTCGATGTGATCATCTTCGACCCGCCGAGTTTTTCCAACAGCAGGAAAATGGAGCATGACTTTGATGTACAAAGGGACTACATCCACTTCATCGAGCTCCTCAACGGATTATTGGTTACAGGTGGAAAGTTGTTGTTTTCCACAAATCTAGGCGGATTTCGTTTCGAGAAGAGAAAGATCCGCGGATATGATGTGCGTGAAGTCACCAGGGATATCGCGGCCCCCGGTTTTTCCGCCAAGAAGAGTTCTCTAAGGAGTTGGATTTTGGAGAAGAAAGAAGAAGTGAAGATGCCTCTGGATGAAGAGGTGAAGAACGTGGTTGCCGCCGAAGAGGTGGTTGAAACCGCGGTCGAGGCCGTCGAGCCTCTGATTGACCTGCAGGATGAAGATACCGTGGCATCAGAAGACGGAGAGGAATTGGAAAGCGATACGGAAGATGATCCGTTGGTGCTTGATTGGGACGAATCGGAAACACAAAACGATTCGGGTGAGTTCAAGAATGCCAAGCAGAGACGATACGAGCGACGCCATCCCGGGGAAACCGCAGCTCCGGTGACACCACCGGAGGAGAGGACCAATAGGGAGGATCGACCTGCGAAGGAGAGACGCCCAAGGGATGGGGAGCGTGATCGTGCGCCACGAAGATATGATGACGATCGTCGCAGGGATGGCAGAGGTTCCGATCGGGACCGACCACCTCGAAGAAGATATGACGAGGACCGTCCGAGAGGGGATCGTCCACCGAGAAGGTTCGATGACGACAGGCGTCGTGACGACCGACCCTTCG
>CAYZJV010000019.1:982-45816 GCA_964478945.1 uncultured Spirochaetaceae bacterium
GGTCGTTCGATCGTGATCGACCGCCCCGACGGTTCGATGAGGACCGCCCGAGAGGAGATCGTCCACCGAGAAGGTTCGATGACGACAGGCGTCGTGACGACCGACCCTTCGACCGCGACCGACCGCCGCGACGCTTCAACGATGATCGTGGTAGGGACAATAGGTCGTTCGATCGTGATCGACCGCCCCGACGGTTCGATGAGGACCGCCCGAGAGGGGATCGTTCCTTCGACCGTGAGCGACCGCCGCGACGTTTCGATGATGATCGAAAGCGCGATGATCGAGGATTCGGAAGGAATTTCGATAGGGACAGAGGTCCCAAGAAAGGTGGTCCGAAGCCGTATGGATATGATCGATTCAAACCTACCCGGGAACGGGGAGGAGACAAGGAAACGTTCTTCCGAATGGACGATGAGAAAAAAGAAGACTGATGATCGGTTGGGGCCGCCAAGATATCTTGGTGGCCCGACCTTTCTCTTCAGTCGATGAACACGAAACTTCCATGCCATGCACCATAGGAGGAGGAAGTCACCCCATTGCGTTGTGATCCCTCATACGAGGATTCTCCTTCTGTGATCTCGATCGTAACCTTTCCTCCGGTTGCGAATTCGATGAGACCCGCATGGACCGCTGCCGTCCCTATACTTGAATCATCGGTGTAGACACCCGTTCCCCATACCGAGGAAGGTGACCCTCCCGGAGGTAAATCGATCGTGTACCTGGAGCCGACCATGTCCCTCCATTGGGATGCGCTGGTACTCCAATTCGCATCGGGAACCATATTCGCAGCCACCTTTGGAGCATTTGTTGCGATGGAGGTGCCACCCTTGTCCATGAACCTGTAGCTTCCACCCCATGCATCGTAGGATTCACTTGTCACTCCATTGCGTGTCGAACCGTCATAGGATTCCATTCCATCAAGTATTTCTATCGTGACGGTTCCTCCTTGTGCGAAAGTGATGAGTCCCATGTGGACCGCGGCCGTACCTATCAACGAATCGTCGGTATAGATGCCGGTTCCCCATATCGGTCCCGGATTTCCGCCTGGAGGTAGCGTGAGGCTGACTTTCTTTCCGATCTGTCCATTCCACTCGATCGCAGTACGATCCCAAGGAATCGTTACGGTTGGAAGATCCTGAACTTCCGGTTCAACTGCTTCCACCAAAGGGTTTCCAGCACGATCGAGGAACACAAAACTATTGTCCCACGGACCATAGGAACCACTGGTGACGGTATTGCGAGACGAGCCCCGGTAGGAGTCCAATCCCTTGCGGATTTCGATGGTGACCTCTCCGCCCTGTGCGAAAGTGATGATTCCCATATGGACCGCAGCGGTTCCGATGGCCGAATCATCGGTATAGATGTCTGTTCCCCAAATCGAGGAAGCCGTTCCTCCTGGTGCGAATTTCAATGTGAGTGAGTCTCCGACATCCGCACCCAACGTCCTTGGCGATACCGACCAGGCATTGGTGGAGACTTGCGGGGCTGGTATCGGTTCGACTTGTGGAGCTGGGGGCGGTACCACGGGAGCGGGTTCCGGTACCGGTTGCACCACAGGAGACGGTTTTGAAATTGGTGTGGTTCCCACTTCTTCCATCAACATACATGAAGAAACAGCTGTCAGTAGTAGTAAAGTGGCAAGAATGATACCAATGGTTCGCAATGGATTGTTCATGGATTGCCTTCCTTTGTCCGCATACCCGTACCGGTTGCGGACACTTTGAGTATCCTACGACATATGATGTTGCGCAATAGAAATGTGAGATGGATCAGAGTTCAAGACCGAGAAAACGTAGTGGATTTTCCGAGGCGAACTTCTCAATCTCTTCATCCGAGAACGGACTTGTTTCGAATATCCTCAGGTAATTGCTGTAGGATTCCACCTTGGCGAGATTCACTTGGAAGTCGGTGCCGAACATCGAACGATCGATGATTCTCTGTGCCAAATCCCCATCCTCCAGTTCATGGATGAACGCATGCAGATCGGAGTAGAAAGCGGGATCGGTACCGCTGAAGGAGAAATCGGCGTAGACATGGTCGAATCGGGCCATGAGATCGATGATCGAAGTGAACCACGGATCATTGGTCCACGAGTTGTCGAGCAGAGACTTGATGGGAGATTTCTTGATGGGATTGTACTGTCGCCCGTAATGGGCGAAATCGACTTTCAAGTCGGGATAGTGTTCAAGAACCGATTCCCAAGCTGCGGGGTCGGTGAATTCCTGGGCGGTCTTGGATGTGACTCCGCGGAACCCTTGGTCGTCGCAGTGGGTGATGATGGGAATATGCCCCTCTTCACAGAACCGGTAGATATAACGGACCTTCTCCTGTTCCCCCGGGTCATCGGGCCAAGGATCGGTACCGAGTGGAGGGTAGAACTTCACTCCACGGAACCGCATGGGATTTTTGATACCCCGTCCATTCCAATCGGGTGATGCATCCCTGCGCACATGGGTCTCCAGCAGGTGTGCGATGAAATCGAGTGAATGCATCCTGGGATTGATACCGACGAATGGGAAGAAATCGAGCGAACCCTCCTTGCGTACCGATCGATACCACTCGATTCCTTCCAAGGTATCGGCCACATAGGAGGACAACTTCTCCTGCTGCTCGCTGGTATAATAACTGATACTCTGTTCATCACTCGAATTGCGGGAGAAATCCATTACCAAGGGGATGAGTCCGAATCGATCGTAGGTCATCGATCGGAAATGGAATTTACCGTTATTGATGTAGGGTGCTTCGGGATACATGAGATTCTCGGGAGGTTTTCCCTTTCCCACCGATTCGTGATGGGAATATGCTCCGCTGAGATCCTCCTCGATCAAAGCGAAAATCTCACCTATGGGACGTTCGAATACACTGAACATGTTCAGAAGGGTAACCAACCCATGTTTTCCCCTGTTGGAGGGAGTGAGCAGGTACCCTGGGCTCAAGGCACCACTGGTGACGAATTCGGCCACATTGTCGGTCACCGATTCGACGAAGGAGATGAAGTTGGGGTGGGTGAGGTTCATCGCATGCATATGCGAATCGAAGAAATAGTGTGCCATGGAGGAAGTATAGCAGAAAAGTGGGGGCCGTCAATCGAGACGGCCCTGACGAATGCACGCTACTGTTGCTTTTTGGCCTTCTTGCTCCAGGAATCCTTCAGTGTGACAGTCCTGTTGAAGACAGGATGGTCGGCGCTGTGGTCTTTCGAATCGGCCATGAAGTACCCGTTGCGTATGAACTGGAGGTACTGGCCCGGTTCGGCCTCCCGCAATTGGGGTTCCAGTTTGCAGTGTTCGAGCACCACCAACGACTGTTCGTTGATGTCATCAAGATAGTCTCCGGTCGCTTCACCCGGGAATTCAGAGGAAAAGAGCTTGTCGTAGAGCCTCACCTCCGCATCGACCGCATGGGGAGCACTTACCCAATGGCTGGTTCCCCTGACCTTCCTCTTGTCCGGGGTGGTCCCACCCTTCGATTCGGGATCGTAGGTCACCCTTACCTCGGTGATGTTGCCATCTTCATCCTTGACGACATCGGTGCACGTCACGTAGTAGGCATGTTTGAGACGGATTTCATTGCCGGGATAGAGACGATGGTATCCCTTGATCGGTTCCTCCATGAAATCCTCCCTCTCGATGTAGAGTTCTCCCGAGAACGGTATCATGTGAGTCCCGGCGTCGGGATCTTCGGGATTGTTGTCGGCTTCGAACCACTCGACCTTGTCCTTGGGATAGTTGGTGATCACCAGTTTCAAGGGATCGAGCACCGCCATATGGCGCAAGGCACGTTTGTTCAAGTCTTCCCGGGCACAAAATTCGAGCAAGTTGAAATCGACTACGCTCTCCACTTTGGCCACTCCCACACGTGCGACGAAATCACGCAGGGATTCGGGACTGTAGCCACGTCTTCGGATACCGGTGATGGTGGGCATCCTTGGATCGTCCCAACCCGAAACGATACCCTTTTTCACCAGATTCAACAGTTTTCTCTTGCTCATCACCGTGTAGTTGATGTTCAAACGTGCGAATTCGTACTGGTGGGGAGTATGTTCGATCCCATCGATTGAAGTCGCCCAATCGTACACGGGACGATGGTCTTCGAATTCGAGTGTACAGATCGAATGGGTGATTCCCTCGATCGCATCGCTGATAGGATGGGTGTAATCGTACATCGGGTAGATGCACCATTTGTCCCCGGTTCTGGGATGGGATGCGAACTTGATCCTGTAGAGGGCCGGATCGCGCATGTTGAGGTTGGGACTCGCCATGTCAAGTTTGGCACGAAGCACATACTTTCCCTCGGGATGTGTTCCCTCCCGCATCTCCTTGAACAATTTGAGGTTCTCTTCGACCGGGCGGTCCCTGTCGGGACTGTTTCTCCCCGGTGTGGTGAGGGTTCCCCGGTACTCCTTCACCTGCTCCGGAGTGAGTGAATCGACGTAGGCTTTCCCTTCCTTGATCAGATGTACCGCGATATCGTGGAGCTGATCATAATAATCGCTCGCATGGTAGAGATGGTTCCCCCATTCGAATCCAAGCCACTTGATGTCCCTCTGTATCGATTCGATGTATTCGATGTCTTCCTTCTCGGGATTCGTATCGTCAAGACGGAGATGGCATCTTCCTCCATAGGATTCGGCCAAGCCGAAATTGAGACAAATCGATTTTATGTGTCCCAGATGGAGATACCCGTTGGGTTCGGGTGGGAAACGGGTGACTATCAAGTTGTCTGGTACCCGACCATTGGCGAGATCGTCTTCGATGATCCTTTCGAGGAAATTCAAACTCCTCTCTTCCTTCTTCTCCATCTCTTTCGTATCCATGGTACATTCCTCCGCCCCTTCCAAAGGGGGTCGCGTGATTGGACGATTCTACCATAGAGCTGCCCGATGAGAAAAGGTCCATACATAGGTGACACGATGAATGTGAATGGCTATGATGGCAATTTATGAGATCTCTGGAGAAAACCTCGCTATCCGGACAGTTGATGCGCCTTTCCCTACCCATCATGGCGGGGAATCTCCTGCAGACCCTCTATAACATGGCGGACACATTTTTCTTGGGGAAACTCGGCAAGGAAGCGATCAGTGCTCCCTCGATCACCATGAACATCAGCAATTTCATCATCGTGTTCGGGGCGGCCTTCTCGATTGCCGGCACCACGATGATCAGCCAAGTGTATGGTGCCGATCGGAACAACAGGGAACGTATCGATTCACTTGCCTCGCAGGTGTTTCTCGTGAACTTCACCATGTCTATCGCAGTAACGGTCTTCGGTGTGGCGATGACGAAACCTCTGTTGCTGCTCATGCAGGTTCCCTCGGGACTCACCTTCGACTATACCGTGCAGTACATGACCATCACCTTCTTCACCATGCCCCTTTTGTTCGGTGATTTCGTGCTTCGCACCACATTGCAGGGAATCGGAGATTCGTTGACCCCCCTCTATGTCCAGACCACCGCCGTAGTGCTCAATGTGGCCCTTGATCCCCTGTTCATCTTCGGATGGGGACCCATACCGGCGATGGAGGTCGAAGGAGCCGCATGGGCAACTTTGCTCGCCCGTAGCGTGAGTTGCACCGTATCGATGCTACTGCTGTTCGGTGGGTATAGGGGAGTCAGGGTGAGATTACCGTTGATGCGTCCGGAAAAACGGGTCATCTCGCTTCTGGTGAGGATCGGACTTCCTTCATCCATCGGGCAGTCGGTATCCTCGTTGGGATTCGCCGTGCTTCAAGGTGTGGTCAACTCTTTCGGACCTGCGGTGATTGCCGCCTTCGGTGTCGGCAACAGGATCCAATCGGTTTTCCACATGCCTGCACGGGGAATCAGCCAGGGTGTATCGATACTGACGGGAAAGAAGCTCGGAGCCGGCGATATCGAAGGAGCGAGCAGCGTGGCATGGCGCGGTCTCCTGATAAGCGGTATCTTCGTGGGTGTCGGCATGACGCTCGTGCTCCTGTTCGGCGAACAGGTGATCACTTTCTTCGTCAATGATCCCGAAGTGATCGAACATGGAGTGAGGATGTTCAAGTACACTGCACCAATGGTGGTCTGTTTTGCCCTCTACACCGCGGTATTGGGAGCCTTTCAAGGTGGTGGCAAGACCAGACCGGTGATGGTCATGAACATAGTAAGGCTATGGGGATTGCGGGTTCCTCTCGCCTATGTGCTTCCCCTCCTGTTCGGAATAGGAGTGCATGGACTGTGGCTTGCCATGTTGGCAAGCAATGTGGTGGTCGCCATCTGGTCCATCTGGCTCTTTTCCCGCGGCTCGTGGAGAGTCACACTCGACATATGAACAAATGTGTACATATGGGGGGAAACCGGGTACACTCGATTATGATGAATTTTCATTCGGAGGATCGTTTTGAAACACGACACGCAGTTGCATAGGCATCCGTTCTGGCGTGCCCTCAGCATGATCGCAATCGGTGTGGTGATGATCGTCATTGCCGTCGGAATCATCATATGGACACGATCGTTGCGGGAGAAGGACCAGCTTGAGAGACAACGGGAAGTGTTGGCACAGGTACTCGAGCGGGAAGGTGAATCGGGACTGCTTGAACTGGCGGGTGTGGAGGTGAATGACATCTTCTACGGAGAACAGGGGGTGTCGGTGTTCCTCGGGAATATGGACGACTACACCTATAGTGCCGAAGAGATGCGGAATATTGCGATATATGAGAAAACCAATAGGAGTGTGGTCCACATCACCACCGTCTCCTTGGGAGTGAATACCTTCCTTGAAGTGTTCCCGGTGCAAGGGACAGGCTCGGGAATCATCATCAGTGACGATGGCTATATCCTCACCAATGCCCATGTGGTGGAGAATGCATCCCAACTCCACATCAATTTGCACGATGGAACGAACTACGAGGCGCGGCTAGTGGGAATGGACATGGAGAACGACTTGGCCGTATTGAAGATCGAGTTGCCTCCCAAAGTACTGCTCGAACCGATAAAATTCGGCACCGCGACCACCTTGAAGGTGGGGCAGACTGTTGTCGCCATCGGCAACCCCTTCGGATACGATCGAACCATGACCTTGGGAACGGTTTCTGGACTCGGCCGTCCGGTGAGAACCGAAAACAACACTGTGATCAACGGTATGATCCAAACCGATGCGGCCATCAATCCCGGCAACTCGGGAGGTCCGCTGCTGAACAGCTCGGGAGAGATCGTGGGCATCTGCACCACCATCCATTCGACCACGGGAGGTTCGCAAGGGATCGGATTTGCAGTTCCCGTCGATACGGCGATTGCTGTGATTCCGGACCTCATCCAACATGGAAAGGTGATGAGGGGCTGGCTCGACATCACGATGGTGCAACTCGATCCGAGTATCGTGATCTACGCCAATCTACCGGTGGCGAACGGACTGCTTGTCTCACAGGTGAAGCCGGGTGGCAAAGCGGAGAAGGGCGGGCTCAAAGGTGGTACCCAACGCGTGCAGTACGGATCGTCGATCATTTATCTGGGTGGAGACATCATTGTGGAGATCAATGGACAGCCCATTGCCGAATATGCCGATCTGTATGCCGCGTTGGTGGAAACCCACCCTGGCGATACCGCAGAAGTGGTGGTGGTTCGCAAAGGTGAGAGAAAAGTGCTGAAGGTGGAATTGGTCGAACGACCGGAGGGTATGGAATGGACGGTGCGATGAATTCACACAAGTTCCAAGTGGTGAGTGACTACGGTCCCTCGGGGGACCAGGGCGATGCGATAGAACTGCTTGCGGCTGGAGTGGAATCGGGTTTCGAACGGCAAACGCTAAAAGGGGTGACCGGTTCGGGCAAGACCTTCACAATGGCCAAGATCATCGAGAAGGTACAGCGTCCCACCTTGGTGCTGAGCCACAACAAGACCTTGGCTGCCCAGTTGTTCAGGGAATTCAAATCCTTCTTTCCCCACAACGCGGTGGGATACTTCGTCTCGACATACGATTATTACCAACCTGAGGCCTATGTTCCCGGGAAAGACCTCTATATCGAGAAGGACGCTGATATCAACGACGAGATCGATCGTTTGCGACTCTTTGCTTCGTTCGCATTGATGGAAAGACGGGATGTGATCATCGTGGCCACGGTAAGTTGCATATTCGGTTTGGGGAATCCCGTCTCATTGCGCGATATGGTGAAGCATTTCGAGACCGGACAACGGTTCGACCACAAGTCGGATCTCGAACATATGGTGCGGATGCAATACGATCGCAACGACATGGTCTTGGAACGGGGTTCGTTCAGAGTCCGCGGGGATATCGTGGAGATCTGCCCATCGTATTTGGAGACCGCGGTCAGGATAAGGATCTCATGGGATGAGATAGAAAGAATCGAATGGTTCGATCCGGTAAGCGGCAACGTGCTCGAGACGGTACCCTCGTTCAGCCTCTACCCAGCCAAGCAGTTCGTCATGCCGCCGGAGCAGATACAGACCGCCATAGGTCGGATCAGGGACGAGATGGAACAGCAGTACAACTATTTCACCAGAGAAGGGAAACCGCTCGAAGCCGAACGCATCAAGACACGGGTGGAATACGATCTGGAGATGTTGCAGGAATTGGGTTATTGTTCCGGAATAGAGAATTACTCACGTCCTCTGGGAAACAGAGAGGAAGGGGAAGCCCCTCCCGTGCTGCTCAACTACTTCCCTCCCGGATTCCTCACCTTCATCGACGAATCACACGTCACCTTGCCCCAAATCGGAGCGATGTATGAAGGCGATCGGAGCAGGAAGTTGAATCTGGTGAACTATGGATTCCGCCTTCCTTCGGCACTCGACAACCGTCCCTTGACCTATGATGAGTTCGACCATACCTGCGGACAAAGGATCTACGTTTCGGCCACACCCGGAAAACGCGAGGTGGCCGAATCCTCCCAAATCGTGGAACAGATCATCCGACCCACAGGGTTGCTCGATCCGGTGGTTGAAGTACGTCCGACCGAAGGACAGATGGAGGATCTCTATGGAGAGATCCGCAAGACGATCGGGAAGAAGGAGCGGGTGCTGGTGACCACACTCACCAAGCGGATGGCCGAGGATCTCACCGATTATCTTGCCAATCTCGGACTGAAGGTACGGTACCTCCACTCGGAGGTCGAAACCATAGAGAGGGTGGAGCTGCTGCGGGACCTCAGGATGGGAACCTATGATGTGTTGGTGGGCATCAATCTGCTGAGGGAGGGACTGGACCTTCCCGAAGTCTCGCTCATCGCCATTCTCGATGCGGATAAGATCGGATTCCTCCGCTCGGCCACCAGTCTCATACAGACCATCGGAAGGGCGGCGAGGAATGTCGGTGGTCGGGTCATCATGTACGCCGATAGGGAAAGCGATGCGATGAAGGAGGCCATCGGTGAGACCAATCGTCGTAGAAGTATCCAGCAGGAGTACAATGAAACCCATGGGATTACCCCGAAATCCATCATCAAGTCGATCCAGGATCTGATCACTCGTGAGAAGGTCGAGAAGGAGGAAATCCAGAAGGGTGACATCGCAGTGCTCAAGAGCAGGTACAATCTCCTCCAATCCTCCGATAGGAAGAAATACATCAAGGATCTGGAGAAGGAGATGCTCGAGCATGCGAAGAACCTCGAATTCGAGCAAGCCGCGATCCTACGCGATGAGATAGAAGCGGTCAAGGCGATGAAGATCAGCCGATGATCACCATTTGGTGCTGAACAACACGAGATCGAGAGGACCGTCTCCAGTCTCGGAAGTCTGGGTATGTCGTCCTTCTTCATCATTCACAGAATGGGAGGGAATGTTGGCGAACAAGTCGCCAAGGAGGATCGTACCGTTCTTCTCGACCGGAGCCGGCAGATCCGGTATCGGCCTTCCTGAAACCACCACATCACGAGTGCCGCTGTCAGGATCGTATATCGCCAATTCAGAAGTCCCGGTATGTTCCCATCCCAGATTGTTCAGCACCTGCAAGGTGAAATACCCATGGTTGTCGACACTTGAGGTTTCCCATGACAACTGGTCCCTTGAAGCGGCAAGGAGGAAGAACATCGATGGATCGTAGGCGTACATGAGCGTGCTGTCCGAACGATCCTCCGCCGTCAATGGATAGGATGTTTCGTGTGCACCGCTGAAACAGGAATCGAGCATGAGGAGCTTGGATCCCGGAAGTTTTTGCACTTCCACATTCAATGCGGAAGGAGAGAATGCTGTGGATGTTCCCTCGAGGGTATCTGCCAACACAAGATATCCTTGATATGGGGTTGGACCATCCTCACTTCCATATCCGTGTCCGGCATAGTAGAAGATGAAGATATCGTTCGGATCCATCAAAGCTCCGATCCTATCGATCTGTGCCAGTACATTGTCGATGGTGGGGTAGAGGGGATCCAAGTCCGTATTCGAAGGCATGACGGAGCCTTCCTGCAACATCAAGGTGATCTCGACTTGCGTATCCAACTCTTGTCCACGAAGCGCAAGCGCTGCTGCGATTTCCTTGGCATCGTTGATCGTTCCATACAGATCATTGATGGTTGAATCATTCTTGTAGTCGATTCCCACCACCAATGCATGGATCGTTGGTTTGGGAGGTTTCTCCATGAACAGTTCACAGGAGAGGAATGTGGTGATGAGCACCAGGATGGTGAGTGTGAAAAGGAGTCTTCTCATTGCTCCACCTCCATCTTGGTACGGTCGAAGTACCATTTCATGCCGAGTCCCGTACTCACCGCTGCATAATCGGTCCTGAGATCAACCGCGATCGGGATGGTGACCGCTAGACGGTTGCGACCTTGCTCCTGGAGAATCTCATAGGCGGGAGTCAAGGAAACTCTTACAAGGGGATACATCTCCTTTGTCTGCAGATACATCGCCATGAAGATGGACGTGCTGCCCGTGATCGAAAATTCGGGATCGGGATGGTAGGTGAGTTCGACCGAAAGCCCCAAGGCACCGAACGGTCTCCACACGGTGGTTCCATACAGAAGGGAACGGGTGGTGTAGAATCCCGAGAGCCCACCCGAGATTTCCCATTTTTCCGAAAGACCGAAGATGGACGGCAGGATGGTCGTCCCGAGCGAAAGATGACTTCTGATGGGCAGAGGATCCTCATGGAATGCACTGGGTATACTGCCGTACCATGAGGCTTGGACAGTGATTCCCGAACCGTGGGAAACGGGAGTTCCTGCGACAAGCGGAAGGCCGATGCATCCTATCACCAGGATGGTCAGGAGCAATCGGTGAATGCGATGACGAACCACTCTCCGCTTCATATGCTTGAGAATATACTGATAAATTTCATGACTGTCACCATGTGTGTTGTCCATACACACATATAACCAACGAGATGATGCTTTGGCTTCATGTTTCAATGGGATTCTCCAACCACGGTATCCGCCACATATTCGACCAGGTCATTCACCCTTACTCCGAGTGAGACCCGGGAGTGTTTCGGTCTGTGACGGGTATAGGCCAGGATGGTATGTCCATTCCATTCACATGAAAGAAGATACCTTCCTCCTTGGTACTCGCAGGAGATCACTTTCGCATCGGTGAATCTGAGATGGGGGAGAAACTCGGGGAAGGCCAGGGAAGGATTGTCGTGCACGATGACACGCTCGGGACGGAAAAAGACCTGCTTGGATTCGCCGCTACTGCGGAAGATCACCGTATCGGGCCCCTTGTCGATCGAAACGAGCGTCCGGGGAATCAAATCGTGGGGCAATAGGGTTCCATCGCCCATGAATCTGGCTGCAAACAGCGTTGCCGGTCTGTTGTAGATTCGTTCTGGAGTATCATACTGTTCCATTCTTCCCTGTTGCATCACCATGATCCTGTCGCTGATGGTCAGGGCCTCCTCCTGGTCATGGGTCACATACAGGGTAGTGATTCCGGTCTCCTCATGGATATGGCGGATTTGTTGCCTGAGCCGTTTGCGCATCTTCGCATCGAGTGCGGAAAGTGGTTCATCGAGCAGAAGCAACTGTGGTTGTGATGCGAGCGCGCGAGCCAAGGCGACCCTCTGTCGCTCCCCTCCACTGAGTTCGTTGATCTTCCTTTTGTCGTAGCCGGCGAGGTCGACCAATTCCAACAGGCGAATGATCCGTTCGGAGCGCTCCCTTTTGGAGATATTTTGGAATCTCAGGCTGTATGCGACATTCTTGCCCACATTCAAATGGGGAAATAGGGCGTAATCCTGGAACACCATCCCGATATTCCTCTCCCATACGGGAACATGGGAAATATCTCTCCCGTTGAGGGAAATCGATCCGGTGTGGCAAGGGATAAGACCTGTGATCAACTGCAGCGTGGTGCTTTTTCCGCATCCCGAAGGTCCGATGATACTCACCAATTCACCTGGTGATACCTCCAAGTCGAGCGAGAGGGTGAATTCAGGATAATCGACACGCACTTGTGAGCAAACCAGTCCCTTCTCAGCCATCTCAGCTCCTCTTCATCGTCTCGGTGAATGCGAACACTATAGCACAACAGACCATCAGAATGGTACCCAAGGCACATGCTCCGGCGAAATTGTAGGAACCGATCAAGCGGTACATGACGATCGGAACAGTGGATATGCTTGAATCGGCGAGCACCAGCGTGGCATTGATCTCTCCCATCGAGATGGCGAAGGCGAACGCGGCCCCGGTTGCCATCGCGGGACGGAGGAGGGGAAGTTCGACACGACGGAAGGTTTGGGAGACGTTCGCTCCCAGTGTGAGGGAGGCTTGGGTGTAGGAGAAGGGGATCTTCCGGTATTCGGGGAGGATGGAACGAAGTACGAATGGACTGGTGATGACCACATGTGCCAACACCACGAGAGTGATGCCCACCGCCCGTCCACCCACTATCGCCGAAGAAACCAAATAGTATCCCAATCCGACTACGACCGAAGAAACCGCCATCGGCAACATTGCATACAATTCCATCGAGAGGGCACGTTTCCTATTGGTTCTACGAAGGCGGGCGGCGAGCATGGTTCCGATGGTCAACGAAACTATCGAGGTGACCAATGCAATCGTGAGACTTGATAACAAAGCCGTCACTGCAGTACCCAAGGCCGAGCCTGCAACCTCTTCCAGTCCGAACAATTGCCGATACCAACGAAGGGAAAAGGCCAGATCCCCGGATCGGGACACGGGGGCCTGGAACGAACGATAGACAATTCCAAGAAGCGGCCCGAGTACGAATACCACGGAGAACACCATATACCCCATCACCGCCACACGGCCGGTAAACGAGGATGGTCTGCGCTCCAACCTACGTTCGTCGATCCTCTCGATCTCCTCTTGGTGGGTCATCAATTTTTGTGTCCAGATATGGATTGCCACGAGGACGAGGGTAATCACAATGGAAAGGATACTCAACGCCGCCGCCCCCTCGATATCGAGTGTCATGCGGGCCCTCCGATAGATCTCCACTTCAAGTGTGGTGAAGCGGGGTCCACCGCCAAGTACCAGAAGGATCGCAAAACTTGAGAAACAGAAAAGGAAAATGAGGGTGGATGCACTGAGTATCGCGGGAACCAAGCGGGGAAGGGTCACAGTCCTGAAGATCGTCCATCGGCGGGCACCCAAAGTCATCGCAGCATGGTTGTACCTGCTGGGAAGTTGTTCCCAGAACGAAGAGATCAAACCGAGGGCAATGGGGAAGTTGTAGAAGGCATGGGCAAGGATCACCGCAGCGAAGGTATAGAGGATCTTCAGAGGAGGAGTATCCGTACCAAGGATGGTCATGATCGCTTGGTTGATCATTCCGTTGTTGCCGTAGAAGATAACGAAACCAAGCACCACCAGTATTGAAGGGAGCACGAAGGGGATGGTGCAGATGGCCTTGATGATTCCTTTGCCGCGAAAACGGTAGGTGGCCAATAGATATGCTCCGGGGAGTCCAATCGCGACCGATACAAGCGTGCTGACCAATGCCTGCACTAGGGTGAATCTGAGAATTCTCCATGTATAGGGATCGGACAGCATGGCCTGCAACCGATCCAGTGAGAGACCTCCGTCGACATCGACGAAGGCCTTACCCAGAATGATCGAAAGGGGGATGAGAAAGAGGAAGGTGAGCAACAACATGGCTGGAGTGCCCAATGCACGATAGAATCTCGATGTGTCGAGGATATCCTTGCCCTCTTTCCTGTTCATCTGCTCATCACCTCCACCCATTCATCCAGCCACCGATCCCTATTCCTTGCAATGGTTTCCCCATCCAACATCAATGAATGTTCGGGTTTCGGTACTAAAGAGAACGCATTGGGCAACTTGGTGGTTACATTCACAGGGTACATGATATTTGCCGTTGCGATGGCCGATTGGGCATCGGTAAGAAGAAAATCGACGAAAGCTTGGGCTGCTTCGATATCTTGGGAGGAAGCGACGATACCCACTCCTTCGATCACCGCCATATTTCCTTGGTCGAACACCAGTGCCCGATAGCGGTCGGTATCCTCATACAGAAGATGATAAACCGGACTCGTGGTATAGCTGATGACCAACGGGGCCTCTCCTTCGGTGAACAGTCCGTACCCGCTCGACCAGCCATCGGCGATCGTGAGGATATTCGGTTTCACACGTTCCCACCACTGGAGATACTCCTCACCGTATACAGCCACTGTCCATTCCAGCAATCCCATACCCACGCTCGAGGTCCTCGGATCCATGAGGATGATATGCTTCTCCCATTTTGGATCGAGCAAATCGTCCAGAGATTGGGGAGGATTCTGGATTTTCGTCGAATCGTAGACGAATGCGTAATTGCCATAGTCGAACGGCAACAATGTGTTGGTTTGGTCGAAATGGAGGAATTCGGGGATATCGTCCAAAGCGGGTGAGCGGTACGGCAACAACAAATCGGTTGCCAACGTCTCGTGCAACAGTTCGTTCGATATCCCGATCACCACATCGGCCTGTGGATTGTGGCGTTCGAGTTCGAGCGTACCCAACAGTTCGCCCCCGTTTCCAGCCGAAACAAGCGTAACATCGATTCCTGAGGCTTTTTCGAATTCGGGGACTACGATCGGTCCCGGTCCCCATTCGGAGACGAAGGAATCGTAGGCATAGACGGTGATGGAACGTTGCGATGCTTCTGGTTTTTCCTTGGTTCCTTGTGCGAATAACGCAAGCGGGATACAGGATACAGCCAGAACCAGCAGAATCATGTGCTTCTTCATGTAAAGCACCTCCTTGGATGGTTTCTGTCTGTGGGGATGGTCTGTGAGTTTACGTGCCTCCCTTCGCTGGCATTATCCAGATCAGGTAATACGGGTGTAATCTCAGGCCGTGTCAAGCGGCCACCCCAAGACACCCCTACGGTAGTCAAATACCAAAGGGGTGTCAAGCACAAATTGGCTATTATCAGAAATCATGGAAAGGCAAGCGGTGGACCCGGGAGGCTCTACCTCCTTTCGGGGGCTTCAAGGAGCGAGGTATGAATCCTTGCGTTGCCTGTACTCGCAAGGGAGAGTAAACCATTCCTTGTTCCCTTTCCTCTCGCTTCGTGTGGCAATCAGTCGATGAGTCCAAGCACCTTTCCATTGTAGGCAAGCACTTCGAGTAGGGTTGAAGTAGCGAACGGCCCGGGGAAATTGATCAACTGCACATACCCACGACCCTCCTTTTCAAACGGCAAGCCCTGGGGACTGTGCCAGTTGTCTATAATAAGCTCGGGGTCGAGCGATTCAATGTGTGTGATATCGTTCATGGTAAGCTCTTGTGGACCGAATACCGCCACCACATCGTATCCCAGATAACGTGCGATGGCTTGCTGGTGGAACTGTACTGCCACCGTGGTTGCCCCAGCCTTTTTGAAAGAGGCTCCTTCCTGCAATGAAGATGCCAGCTTCTCCAATCGTTCGTTCCATAGAGCGAACCGGGTCTGGGTTCCCAAGAGTTCGGCCATCGCCTTCACCGATTCGGACAGCTTGTCGGGAGCATTGTTGGTTTGCACTTGGATAAGTTTGTGTTCGGAGATTTCGGCCGCTTGGCGCAACTTTTTCATGAATCCCTCATATCCGGCCCAAAGCAATAGATCGGCTTGGGAAGCCTTGATGATATCCTGTGGTGAGAAGTCGTACTCCGGCGGATGACGCAACTCGATCGGAGCGAGTACCAGCACATCTTCGGCCCCCGCCGCTTCGGCGATCGCTCCGACCCAGCTGGTGGAGGCAACAATCGATGGTCCCATGGAGGTCTTGCCCGCATAAGAATCGTAGCGTGATGCGCCGGATGTTTCGTCGGTTCCCTGTGGGAACAGTGTGGAAGGGATGAGAAGAAGGATCAAGAGAACGATCTTTGTACGCATGTGTACCTCCAATACGTGTTATATTCGTAATATTCGAGTCGCCAAGAGCGAACAACCGAGAAGTAGGGTGGCCACCATGGCGGCACTCGCACCTACCGGCAGATTGAAGGAGAGTGCCACCAGAAATCCTCCCATTGTCGTTACGATGCCGAAGAGGACCGAAAGGATCAACGCGGAAGTGAACGAACGAGCGAACCTCAGTGCTGCGATACCCGGTAGGAGGATGATCGCATCCACCAGCAAAGCTCCCACCAGGCGCAGTGCCGTCGCGATACCAAGTCCCAACAGCAGGAACAACATCACCATCACCTTGTCCACAGGTACTCCGAGGGTACGGGCCAACTCACGATTGAGCAGTACCAACTGTATTTCCCTAAAGGCGATGATGAAGGTGGCTACGATCACCAATGCCACACAGACGGTAAGCCACAGGTCCTGGGTGCCGAGCATCAATATGTTTCCCGCAAAGATATCGAAGACCTGCATTGCGGGAACTCCGGTACTCGCCAGCAGCAGGAACGCTCCAGCGAGGGAACCGGTCATGAACAGTCCGCTGATGCTGCTCGCGGACAGGGCTTTGTCTTTGGCAAGCATCCCCATGACCAAGGATGCGAGGATCACCACAGTGAAGGCCCCGACGGTTGGAGAGAAACCGAGTGCCATTCCCGCCGCTGCCCCAAACAGACCAACATGCATCAATGTGAATCGTATGGCGGTGAGATGCAGCGAGACGATGACGACTCCCAACAATGAAAGGGTTGCTCCCGCCACCAGCATGCCTAAGAAGGCATGGCGAATCACCGGGATGCGGAGGGCCTCGATAAGCATCTGCATCATCCGAGTACCTCCAGCGAGCCATGTGCGATTCTGATGGTACGGTCTGCCTTGATACCATCCTGCATTTCATGGGTGACCATGATCGAGGTGAAGGAGAGTTCCTTTTGCAACTCGTTGATGCGAAAAAGAATATCCTCCTTTGCATCGGTATCGAGATATGTGGTCGGTTCGTCCATAAGCACCAACTGGGGATCGCGCACCAGTGCACACGCCAGGGCAACCCTCTGTCGCTGCCCTCCTGAGAGCGTTCTGATGTCCCTATCGGCCAAAGTGTCCATATCCACCAATTCGAGTTTCCGCAAAGCCTTCGCACGATCTTCCCCGGATGGCCTTCTCAACCATGAGAAGCTGGTTCCCCAAAGACCCAACAGTACATGTTCCTCCACTGTGATCGCGATCAGTGGATCGGTCTGCACTTGGGTGAGGATACCTATCCTCTTCGTTACCGCCTGTCGTGACGAGGATTTCGACATTTGGTACCCCAGCACCTCAACCGATCCTTTGGTTGCTGTTTTGGTTCCCGCAATCAACTTCAGAAGGGTACTCTTGCCGCTCCCGTTGGAACCGGTGACGATGATGCGTTCTCCTTGTTGGACCATGAGATCCACTTGGTGCAACACGATATGGCCGCCATAGCCCGCGCTGGCATTGGTGATCTTGATCTGGTGGTCCATCACACCCTCAACTCATCATAGACCCGATCGGTTGCTGCGATATTGATTCTGCCGACCACATGCTTCTGCCCAGTGACCCGTTTCGCCCATGTATCGACATCCACATAGGTTCCACGCACGATCAGTATCTTGATCACGATGTCCCTTTCCAAATGCATCTGCAGATTGGTGGTGAGACGTAGCGATGGATACTCGGACAAAGGGACTCTCACAAGGGATGTGTTGTAATGGTATATGAGGGATATTACCGCGGTAACTTCCGTGTCACCGGTCTGCGGTGTTTCAGTGAGCATCTGTTGTCGTACGAGTGCACGAATCGTCTCCGAACGGTTGGGATGGGCATGAATTTCCGTCAATTCATCAAGCATCCGCACCAGCTCCCGATCCATGGAAACTCCGAAACGAACGGTATCAGACATGGGAGGCCTCCTTGGGAATGATCAATAGTAGCACGAATATAGTAAAAAGTGCTACCGGTTTGTCGAAAAGGTGGTTTCTTGATGATTGACCGCACTCGAGGGAGGGGATACTATATGGTTATGGAGACGCTGGTAAGCACACAGACAATGGAACAAATCGATAGTCGCGCCCAAAGCGATTATGCCATCCCCGGCCTTGTCCTGATGGAACAAGCCGGAACCAAAGGCTGGGAGGCCTTTGTCGGACATGCCCATGGATTGGGTATGGATATCGATCGTGTGGTGTTCATAGCCGGTGGAGGAAACAATGGTGGAGATGCCCTGGTAATGGCCAGGGAGGCCTTCTTCATGGGTCTGAAGTCGTTCTCCATACTTCTGGTGGGATCACGGGTGAGCAATGCCTGTGCTGTCCATAGAAATATCTGCAGGAAGCTTGGTTTCGACATCTTCGAAGCTGAGAACGACGATGGAATGATCAGTTCCCATGCGGGAAGAATGCTTGCGGATGCCGATGTGATCGTAGATGGCATTGCAGGGACAGGTCTCCGGGGTACCTTGGGTGGGACTACCGCGGAAATCGTGAGGATGGTGAATGCCAGGCAGGCCCAGGGAGCCTTCGTGCTTGCGGTGGATATTCCTTCCGGATGCAGCGATGGAATGAGCGTTGCGGGACCGAGGATCATTGCCAATGCCACGGTAACGATGGGACTGAGGAAGGCGGCAGCGTACCATCCCACTTGTAGAATGGGGTGGGGAACCATCTTGCGAGTCAATCCCTCCTTTCCTCCCGCTTTGTTGAAGAATTCGGTTGCGGTGGCGACATTGAGCGATCGGGAGGATTTGAAGCTTTCCCGTTACGATGAGGATGTCTACAAGAACAAACGTGGTCATCTGGCCGTATTCGCAGGCAGCGCATCGTATCTTGGTGCGCCGCGATTGACCGCAAGGGGAGCATACCATTGCAGATGTGGGCTGGTCACCCTTTGTGCGGATAGGGAAGTCGCTACGGCGGCCTCTTCAGACAGTCCTTCCATCATCGTTCAGACACTGGAGAAGGATGAAGTGTTGTCAGGTTCCAGACTATCCCACGGTTACCAGGCGGTTGCAGCCGGTCCGGGCTGGGGAGAAGGACATGAAGCGCAGTTGTTTGAAATTCTGCAAAGCGGTCTTCCCACGATACTCGATGCCGATGCCATCGGAACATTCGCCCGTTTGGTCTCTGAACATCGTATTCAGGGAACCACCCATGGACCGATGGTGCTCACTCCCCATCCGGGTGAATTGCACCGTATGTTGGAAACGCTCCACATGCCCTTGCTGGCCCAGGAGACGGGTCCCGGCAGCTCGCCCGAATCATTCATCGATTCGATCAAGAAGGTGGCGGTGGCACTTGAGGTCGTGCTCGTCTATAAAAGCCATGTCCTCTGGATAGTCGATGGAAGGAGTGGGGGAGTTCTTCCGATCGTGGTCGATGGGATGAACAACGCCCTCGGTGTCGCCGGTAGCGGCGACGTGCTCACCGGGATCATCGGATCCCTCCTCGCTCAGGGGTATGATGCGCTTCAATGTGCGCACATGGGAGTGCTCATCCATCAGGAGGCGGGCAATCGCGCGAGGAATGAAACGGGGTGGTTCGATTCGGAAACCCTGATTCCCCATGTGGGAACCGTCTGCAGGAATGCGGAACACGGGTGACCGGTATGTATCAAGTGTATCTGCTTTCCGTAGCTTATCTTCTTGTTGGAGCAGGTCTTCTGTTGGTCGATGAATATGGCGGTACGTATTTCTCCCTCATACGGATGCGCAATACCGTGCGTTCCAAACTACCGATCAGGATATGTTTGGTCATACTCGGTATGGTGCTCGCTGTACTGGAGCTTCTATTGCCAATCGCTCCAGGGCCTGTGGTGTTCGGAGATCTTCTTCCTGCGATCTGTACCATGGTATTGGTGATTTACCATATATCCCAAGCGGTCTCCGATCGAAAATGGAAAAAGGCGGGACAATTCGAAGCATCCAGATTCGGTACGCAAGAGCATGCGGCACCACTCGAGGCCGGTAGTGAAGATGTGTTGGAAAAAACCAGCTCTCTGATTGAGACCCATAAGAGGAATCTCGGTTACTTGGTCTTGGCTGCAGCTGTGCTGCATTTTTTATTTCCTACTGCGGTATTGCTGTAAAGGAGAGAGGGGTATGACGAACAACAATGCGCCTTCATTGGAACGGATCACCACCGCAGGTGTGCTGTATGGAGCAGGACGCTACTTCGTGGCCAAAAGGAAGAAGAGTGGTGCGGTCGGTGGTCTCTGGGAATTTCCCGGTGGCAAACATCGTTGGGGAGAGACCCCACAGCAATCCTTGGCTCGGGAGTTTGCGGAGGAGTTCGATCTTTCAGTGGTGGTGGGCTCATGCTTCTTGGAGCATGAGTTTGTCCATAAGCACACTCTCTTTCATCTGCAAGCCTACTGGGTCGAGGCGAAGGAACCGGTGAAGTATACATTGCATGAACATGATGAAGCCCGTTGGGTATCTTTGACGGAGATGCTTGAGCTCCCCTTCGTTCCTTCCGATATCGCGATCAGGAATAAACTCGAGGAGCTCTCTTTCGCATGAGGCGAGCCTGCTACAGGATCGTACCGTGTGGTATCACCGCATTCTTGTGGATCACGATGATTCCATCGTGGATCGAGTAGTTGGTGTAATCGCCTTCTATCCTATCGATATCGTCGATACCGATCCTACACCCATCTCCAATGCGTGCATTTTGGTCAATGATGGCCCGACGGATGATGGTCGCACGACCGATCCCGATATTCGGTATCTTCCTGCGAGCATTCTCAGCCTTCTCCTCGGGAGTCTCGTAGAAGGATGCTCCCATGCAGTAGACTCCATCGAGGCTGGCTCCCGATTCGATGAGCGTGCGCACACCGATGATCGAATTGACGATATAGGCATTGGTGATGATCGAACCTTCGCTGGTGAGAGAGCAACTGATGTTGCAGAAATTCACCTTTGTGGCCGGCAGGTGCCTCCTGTGGGTGTAGATCGGCATTTCCTCGTTGTAGAAGTTGAATGCCGGGGTTACCGAAGCGAGATCGATATTGGTATCGTAGAAGGCCTTGATCGTTCCGATATCCTCCCAAAATCCATCGAAGACATAGGTGGCGACCTTCTGGTTTTTGATCACATCGGGAATGATCTCCTTGCCGAAGTCGGTCGCCTGGTTGGACTCCAACAATTGTTCCATCGCCCTGGCATCGAAAATGTAGATTCCCATGGAAGCGAGGTATTCGTTGTGTTCTGAAGGTTTCTGCCTCAGAGCATCCTTCAAAAGCTTGGAGGGGACCTGGTATTCGCTGATGTCAAGGTCGGGTGCCGGCTTTTCATAGAACTTCTTGATGATACCCTTGTCATCGGCCCCTATGATCCCCAAGCCGGTCGCCTCCTTCCTGCTGATGGTCTTCGAGGCAATGGTCAACACCGCACCGCTTTCGATGTGGGTCTTGAGCATTTCACGATAATCCATGCGATACAGCTGGTCTCCCGAAAGGATCAGATAATAGTCGGCGTTCTGATCGGCGAAATGCTTCAGGTTCTTCCGCACCGCATCGGCCGTCCCCTGATACCAATCGTTGTTGTGGTAGGTCTGCTCGGCTGCCAAAATCTCGACGAATCCATTCGAGAAGGTATCGAATATGTAGGTGTTGGCGATATGGTTGTGCAATGATGCGCTGTTGAATTGGGTGAGGATATAGATCTGCTTCACATCGCTGTTGATGCAGTTTGAAATTGGGATATCCACCAAGCGGTATTTTCCTGCGAATGGGACGGCCGGTTTCGAACGATCCTTGGTCAGAGGATACAGACGAGTCCCTTTTCCACCTCCCAATACGATTGCGATAGTTTTATTCTTTCCCATTCCAGTTACCCCTTGTGCACTGTATTGTACACTCTCATGTAGTCTTCAGCCGAATTGATCCAAGAAAAATCGACTGCCATACCACGCTTCCGTATGGTGGAAATATCTGAAGATACGTCGTTGTAGAGATCGACTGCACGCTTGAGTGCAGCGAATATCGCTGTTCCCGACATTTCATCGAAGAGAATGCCCGTTCCCTCGGGTTGATCCAGATCAACGATCGAGTCGGCAAGTCCTCCTGTCCTTCTCGCGATCGGTATGGTACCGTACCGCAATGAATACATCTGGTTGAGCCCACACGGTTCGTATCGGCTCGGCATGAGGAAGAAATCGCTTCCCGCCTCGACCAAATGGGCCGCTTCATTGCTGAAGATGAGGTTGACCGATAGATTGTCATGCAACTCGTCGAGGGTGGTGAGCTTTTCCTCAATCGCCTTGTCCCCCGTTCCTATGATGAGCACTTGCACTGGAAGATCGGTCAAAATCTGTTCCAGGGCACATGGAGAACCTTGGCACAGTTCGACGAATCCCTTCTGGTCGGCGATCCTGCTTATCATGGAAACAACGGGTAGCGAAGGATCGATCGGGAGGTTGAACCGTTTCTGCATATCACGTTTCAGCTTCTCCTTTCCCGAGAGATCTTCCGAGGAAAAGTGGACGTCGAGCAGGCGGTCGGACTCTGGATTCCATTCCCCGGTATCTATTCCATTGAGGATACCGAACAGGGCTTCCTTCCTATTTCTGAGCAAGGATGCCAAATTACATCCCTGTTCCTCCTCCTGTATCTCCTTCGCATAGGTTGGACTCACGGTAGTGATGACATCGGCCTTCTCCAAACCGGCCTTCAACATGTTGGCCCTTTTGTGGACTCCTTGACCGGAGAACATCGATGGAGTGGTCTCCATACCGGTGAGCAACATGTCCATACGTGGAAATTCCCCTTGATACGCAAGATTATGGATGGTGAACACCGATTTTGTTGTGTTGAACGTACCATCGCCATCCTCTGCGAGGAGCGCAGGAGTGAAACCTGCGGTCCAATCGTGACAATGGAGAATATCGGGAGTCCATTGCAATGCTTTGCACAGTGCCAAGGAGGCCTTTGAAAGAAGTGTATAGCGGATAAGATTGTCGGCATAGGGAGCGAACGAGGTATCTCCATAGATTCCCTTACGTTCGGAATACCACTTGTGATCCACCAGATAGACGATGGTTCCCTGGTAATCGAGCTGTGTGAATCCAACGGTCTCCTTCATGTCGCCGAATGCCAACTCGACTTTTACCGGTAGTGTGGTGAAGAGCGTATCGTCGGTCAAGGCATATCCCGGGATGACGAGCCGAACGTCGTTTCCCAGTTGAGATAGCGCAATCGAGAGGGAGGTGGCGACATCGGCCAGTCCTCCCGATTTGGAGAAGGGAACCGCTTCACTGGAGACCATCAGTATTCTCATAGTTCAATTAGACACTGTTCCAGAGGCGTCGTCAAGGGAATTCGTGGGTTGATTTTTTTCGGTTTTATGAAAAAAACCCGCCAAAATGACAGGTTTCAGATGGATTTGAATTTAATTCAATAGTATCTATACGTATACCTGACCCTTCAACTCATCGATGTATTCAGCCGCCGCATGGGCTGCGATGGAGCCATCGGAAGCAGCTGTCACCACTTGTCTGAATGGGGTATTGCGCACATCTCCCACAGCGAACAATCCGGGAACATCTGTTCTCATAAGTTCATTGGTGACCAGGTATCCCGAGTCGTCGGTTCCTGCGAACGGTACAAGTTGTGTTCTCGGATCGGCACCGATGAATATGAACACCGCATCGAATGGTTCTTCGTAATCCCTATCGTTCTCGGCATCGTGGAAGGAAACTGTGGTAACCTTTTTGCCATTACCCTTGATCCCATTCACTGTATGCATGAACCGCACTTCTATGTGTTCATCATGTTCCACCATGCCGGCAATCATCCTCTGGGCCCTGAACCTGTCCTTGCGGTGGACGATCACGATTTCGCCGCTGAGTTTCGAGAGGAACAGTGATTCACCACATGCCGAGTCCCCTCCACCGACCACCAAAATCCGTTTTCCCTTGAAGAGCGGTCCATCACAAGTAGCGCAATACGACACTCCCTTACCTTGATACTCCTTCTCGCCGGGCACGCCGAGTTCCCGACGCTTCGCACCTGTGGACATGATCACCACGGGAACAGTGAAGGTTCCATCGCTCGTGCGTACTGTGAAGCTGCCGTCATCGTTGTGCTTCACTTCATCAACAGTGGCATAATGGATCACGGCTCCGAACCTTTCGGCTTGTTTGGCGAACTTGTCGGCCAATTCGAATCCGGTGATGGGTTCGTCGAATCCGGGGTAGTTTTCCAGTTCATCGACGATCAGAATCTGTCCCCCGGGTGCCATCTCTTCGAACACATGGGCCGATAAACCTGCTCTCGCCGCATATTGGGCAGCCGATAGTCCGGCTGGACCTCCACCTATAATGATGATGTCGGGTTGTTTCACTTCTTCACTCATGATTGGACCTCTCTCGATGATAATTTCGCATTTCTCTCTTCCAAAGATACCTCGGCATCGCTCTTTCGGATATAGGTGGGTCCCGAGCCAATGTCGTCAGGCCCCTTTTCCTCAAGCAATTTCTTACCCAATTGTATCATTGTCTCACCATAGCTGCGGTATCTGAGTGGATCAAGAAAAATTTTTGTTGTTTTCCCTCTTTTTGTGACTTCATCACGCAAAGCAGGGACTATTTTCATCGCATCCGGTCCAGTGACCAGAATTTCTTCGTAGCGATCGATATGGTCGCAAATCACAGGAACCGAAGCATCCATATCCACAGTGGTCCTCTCTCCCGCTTCGAATACCGCGGCATAGTAGCGTTGCTTCTTGGCATCCAACACGGCCAACACAGGCATGCCGGCATGGGAAAGAGGGTAGGCGATGATTTCCATCGTACCGAGACTCACCAACGGGATGTTCGCCGCCAGGGCAACACCCTTGGCAGCAGCCATTCCGACACGAAGCCCTGTAAAGGACCCCGGTCCGTTGGAGCAAACCAGCAGGGAGAGATCAGCCAATTTCAGTGAAGCTTCGGCACAGAGGTCCTTCATCCGTACCACCAATTCCTCGCTGAACTGGCGGCCTACTGTGCAGGTGGAGCCTATGAATTGCCGTTCGGTCGACAACGCAAGATGCAAGACATCGGAAGATGTCTCAAGTGCAAGGATGTTCACAGTTCGGCCCCCTCTATCATGATCGTTCTGGTTCCGTCGGCTTCTATGGCAAGCTCCACACGAATGGTATGGACAGGAAGCAATTCCTCAATCTTCTCACTCCATTCGATCAATGTGATGCCGTCGGAGTAAAGCAACTCTTCTCCTCCGATGCCACCGAAATCCTCGATCCCCTCTATCCTGTAGAGATCCATATGATGCATGGGCATCGTTCCCATGTATTCCTGGACCAAGGTGAAGGTCGGGCTCACGATCGCTTCGTTGATGTGCAAGGCATCGGCGACCCCTTTCGCGATTACGGTCTTTCCCGCTCCCAAGGGTCCTCTGAGGGAGATCACACTTCCTGGAGTGCAATATGATCCGAGACGAAGTCCAATCTCCTTGGTCTCCTGTTCATTGCGGGTGTGGAACATTTGTCTAGCCATCGATGATATCATCCTCTTCCCCAGTACCCATCCGCTTGGCCAACTCTCCGTCCAGGTGGATCACCGCGGGATCCTTGGGGTCGATGGCTTTGGCCTTCAGCAACAGCTCGTAGGCCCGGTTGTACTGCTCGTCCCGCATGTTGAGAAATGCAAGATTGCTCAGCAACTTCACATTCTCCTCATCGAGTTCCAATGCGATCTCGAGGTAATCCTTCGACAATTCACCATTTCCCAACTCAAGGGCACATATGGAGAGTTCATTGTAGATGTCGGCATTCCTCTCACCAAGTTCAAGACAACGGAGGAAGGCTTCCTGAGCCTCACCGAAATTCCCCAGTCGACGGTTGGCCCACCCATTGATGAACCACCCCGACCAGTTTTTGGGATTGTTGGTAAGGAAGGATTCCACCAGACGCAAGGCCTGTTCCTCATTGTTCATCTGCATCTCGTCAAATGCCTCCTGTAGGGTCCTTTCACTTTCAAGACGCAGCGAAAGCTCCTCCACATGACGGCTAATGAGGTCCTTCTTCTCTCCCTCACCGGCGATCTTGAGATATTCATGCAGCTGTTCGAATGCGATTTCGTCATTGCCAAGGAACAAATGCAGCAATCCATATTCCGAAAGGAGAAGCTCGGAAAGCGCATTGTGTGCCAAACCTTCACGTAGGATGGACAATTGTCTCTCGATTGCCTCTTCGTACAATTCCTTCCGGTCGGCATCCATCGCTTTGCGGGCCTGTTGCCCATAGAGGACCGAAAGGTTCACAAAGATCTCCGGAATGTTCGGATTGATGTGGCAAGCAGCCAAAAACAGTTCCTCGGCAAAATCGAGATCTCCGTTGTTGGCCTTGGCAATACCGGCGAGCTGCAACTCCTTCACCACATCGGGCTGCAATGCGGTGAGCAATGCACGATAGTAGGCGGTGTGGGGATGATTCGCTTGGTGGGCGATGATCTTGATCAATCCTGCGGCGATCATCTCTATCCTGATTCCCGTTTTCGAATCGATTGCTGTCGCCCCTTCAGAAAGTTGCACGGGAAGGGGAATATCGGGGTCGAAGACAAAACCCTCCTGCTCCTGCCTCAGCGAGTCGGGGAGGGTGATGAATACGATATCGCGTAGTTTCTGTGTGTCTGTCATGGATACATTTCCTAAAAGAAAGGGTCCGCGGTGCCGTTCCGAGGTTATCTCTTGAACCTAAGGTCCAAGGGGGATACTTGGTGCCGGGCATTCTGTTCCCTCATCGAGAGGCGAACCTCCCGGGAGCAATACAACCCGGCTATACCGAATCCCATATATGTAGTTTGAGCCAAGAGAACTGTCTCTTCACGAACACCGCAGGCCCAAAGAATTCAACCCAATGCTACCATAACCGGGAAAAAAACGGAACCATCCCTGGTTCCGTTTCGCCCAATAATGGTAACCGATCAAGCCTATTGCACCAGATCGTCGAGGGAGACCTCCTCGATGGGAGTTCCGCCTCCACCGGTGAAACTGTCGGCCGTCTCGAGATCTCCAGCGAGGTTGTCCATGATCTCGATATCGTCGAGTCCTTGGATGGATCCCAACGTTTCGAGGGCATTGTTGATGCTCTCTTCGATAAGCTTGCTGTCGGCACTGAAGTTGTCGGCATATTTCTGCAGTTCCTCGTTGTGTACCGAGAGCACTTCAACTTCGTCGTTCAGCTCTTCGATCTTTTTTTCAAGGTTGCGGATCAAGACTGCAGCCTTGACAATTCTCTGCTCCAGCAATTGTACTTTGTCGAGAGTCGTCATCGTGGACACCTCCTTGTGTCAAAAGACTATTATAGGACTTTTTTCACCTGGGCAACCAATTGAGAAAAGGCAACCTTGTCCTCGATAGCCATGTTGGACAACGCTTTCCTGTTGATCTCGATGTTTGCCAGCTTCAGACCATGCATGAACTGGGAGTAGTTGAGTCCTTCCGCTTGGACTCCAGCGGAGATTCTGGCGATCCAAAGGGATCGGAAATCCCTCTTTCTCCGACGACGGTCGCGATACGCGTATTGTCCGGCTTTCGCCACCGCATCCTTGGCGATACGATAGTTGGTGCTTCTACGTCCCCAATATCCCTTCGCCTGTTCAATGATCTTCTTCCTTCGGTCCTTGTGTTTGGTTCCGTCTACAGCTCTAGGCATACTTCACTCCTCCCCTTAAAAGTTGTACGGCAGCAAGACTTTCGCCTTCTTGACTTCCGCTTCGCTAAGAGTACCGATATGGCGAAGATTCCTCTTTCGCTTGGTATTCTTCTTGGTGAGGATATGTCGGAGCCCCTGCTTCTTGTAGCGGACCTTTCCCGACCCTGTGACCGAGTACCGCTTCGCAGCGGATTTTCTTGTTTTCATCTTTGGCATGAATTACCTCTTTTGCGCCCACAAGGAACAAGAAACCCCTTGGAGCAGCGTATCTATTGTCATCCCAACGGGATGTTGTGTACGGTTACCGTTTTCCCTTGGCAGGACTGATGATGAGACTCATCATCCTACCCTCCATCATTGCCTGACGATCGAGGTTGAACTTCACCTCTTTCTCGGTAAGGATTTGCAATATGGTGTCGAGAACCACCTTACCCAATTCGGTATGGGCGAGCTCCCTTCCCCTGAATCGGACCGAAATCTTCACCTTGTTTCCTTCGGAGAGGAAATCCGCGATCGCCTTCGTCTTGAACTCCATGTCATGGCGTTCGATCTTGGGCTGCATCCTGATTTCCTTCAACTTCACGATGGTCTGGTGTTTTTTCGCTTCCCGATTTCTCTTTTCCTGTTCATAACGATACTTGCCATAATCGAGTATCTTGCATACCGGAGGATTCGCATTCGGAGAAACCTCCACCAGATCCATTCCCGCCTCATCGGCGAGTTCCATGGCGGCGAAGGTGTTCATCACACCCTGCTGGTTACCTTCGGCATCTATGACGAAAACCTCTCTTGCCCGGATCTGTCTGTTGATCCTCAATTCTTTCGTAGCCAATCGTTCTCCCTGTGTCTCAATGAAACCGCATTGATGGATTTGTAGGAAAGCACCTACCTGCAAGACTATAACACAAGGCCCCCATATACGTCAAACGGGGGACCTTGCATTTCGAATCAATCTATTGTCAAGCTTTGCCAGCCGATCCAAGTACATTGATATTCTTGTGCATGTACATCTCCTTGAGCGCCTTTCTCGCAGGACCAAGGTACTTGCGGGGATCGAACTCGGCAGGATTGTCGCTCATGGTCTTTCTGATCATGGCAGTCATGGCAAGCCTTCCGTCACTGTCGATATTGATCTTGCACACCGCGGATTTGGCTGCCTTCGCAAGCTGTTCCTCGGGAATACCCACCGAATCCTTCAACTGTCCGCCGTACTGGTTGATCATCTTCACATATTCCTGGGGAACCGAAGAGGATCCGTGGAGTACGATGGGGAATCCGGGAAGCTTCTTCTCGATCTCCTCAAGGATATCGAAGCGAAGTGGGGGTGGGATAAGGATCCCTTCTTCATTTCTGGTGCACTGCTCGGGCTTGAACTTGTTCGCACCATGGCTTGTTCCGATGGAGATTGCGAGCGAATCCACACCCGTCTTGCTGACGAAGTCGATCACTTCGGAAGGTTGGGTGTAGGTGGAATGTTCGGCAACGACTTCATCCTCAATACCGGCGAGGACCCCAAGTTCTCCTTCCACGGTCACACCATGCGCATGGGCATATTCGACCACCTTCTTGGTGAGCGCGACATTCTCATCGTAGGGAAAGTGTGATCCGTCGATCATCACCGAGGAAAATCCGTTGTCGATGCAATCCTTGCAGGTCTGGAACGAATCGCCATGGTCGAGGTGGAGTACGATGGGAATCTCATGACCGAGTTCCTTCGCATATTCTCCGGCTCCCTTCGCCATATTCCTCAACAAGTTGATGTTCGCATAATCGCGGGCACCCTTGGAAACCTGGAGAATGACGGGAGACTTCGTCTCAACACAAGCCTGGATAATCGCCTGCAATTGTTCCATGTTGTTGAAGTTGTACGCGGGAATCGCATACCCGCCCTCGACAGCCTTCGCGAACATTTCCTTGGTATTCACCAAGCCGAGATCTTTGTATGAAGTCATACGGATTTTCACTCCTTTCATAGGTAGGTTTTGTATCTGCTTAAATCTACTTCTTTTACTTCCCTTTGGTCAACCATCGACGATTTCATTGACCACGGACGATGTGCTTGGTACAGTTGCTCCATGCGAACCCGGGCTCTCGTCACATCCATCATGATCGGTTGTCTTCTCTTCCTGATGTGTATAGGATTTCTTCTCTGGCTCCATCTCCCTGGTCGGGATGAGATCCTTCTGTTGTTCGATACACGATACGCACAACTGCAGTTGGATGCAAACGAACGATTCGCCTTGAGGTTCGATATGGCGAAGCGTGGCTATGGTGTGCGGTTCGAGGAAATTCCCCTCACCGATCTCGGTGGTGTCGCAATGGCGGACCATATCGAAGAACACACTTCGGTGGTGGTCGTCTCTCCACTGTTGTCGGCCAAGCTGTCCCGGGATGCAGCTCCATTTCCTCCCGATCTCACCACCGTGGCGCTGGAAACGGGATCGGAGGCACTGTTCGACATCGTCTTCAAAAGAATGCAACCGGACTTGGGTTGGATTGAAGTGGCCAAGGCCCTCTCCAAAGTGGCAAGCGGCCAACCGTTGCCGACCATACTGCTTCATGAGGGTACCGATACGGCTGTGGCCGAACTGTTCAGCGAACATTTCGACGGGGGAGCACTCGATGTGATCGCCATCGAAGACCACACTGCGAAAGAAGTTGAGGAGACGATTCGGAAAATCACCGCATCGGGAGCATTGTATGTGGTGGTGCCGTATCTGGAGCAACTCGACACCTACCTCTTGGGAGCCAAGGACCTTGGAATCAGATGGGTGCTCGATTCCCGATTCCAACCTGTCGCGATGGGACGGACCGTGGAAGGGGTGTTGGCCGATGATATTGCCGAAGTGGTGCGAATATCCATTGAATCGGACCCGAGTGTCGACCGGTCTCCTGTACTTCCGACTACCTACCGGTCTGTGGGAAGAGTCTTGCGAAATTCTCCTTGATCGCCTCCGCCAGTTCTTCCACCGGCAACATCCTTGTTCTTGCAGCCATGGCATAGATTTCCCTCATCCTGAAAGGGGTGTTCGTCTTCCCCCGGAAAGGTTCGGGCGAAAGGTAGGGGCTGTCGGTCTCGAGTAAAAGGCGATCGATGGGAACCTTGGAGAGCACTTCCCTCAAAGCGTGGTTACTCTTATAGGTGATCGGCCCTGCGAACGAAATGTACATGCCCGCTTCAAGGGCGCGTTCGGCAAGGGGCCAGCCGCTTGAGAAGCAGTGCATGATGCCTCCATGGGAGGGCGCTCTTTCTGACAAAATGTCCATCATATCCCCATCCGCATCCCTGGTGTGGATGATCACCGGCAGTCCGCTCCGCTCGGCGAGTTCCATCTGGGCGACACACAAATCCCTTTGCCGCTCGCCGGTTCCATAGTTCCAGTGGTGATCGAGACCGAACTCTCCAATGGCATCCACACGATGGCCGGCGGTGTGGGCTATGAACCGTAACATGATTTCCTCTATCGGTTCCTCTCCTTGTGCGCCCCATGGACCTATCCCGGCTGCCCTGAGGATGGAGGGGAATCGGTCGAGGATGGGTTCCCTTTCACCCAGATCGTTCTCCGACACGCCGATATCGATTCCACCGGCAAATCCGGCCGAGAACAAATCTTCGAGAAGCGAGGACGGATCGATTCCCCGTTTCTTCATTTCAAGGAGATGGAAATGGGTGTCTATCAGGTTGTGCATATTCGTATCGTATCGGCATAGGGCGATAAGGGCAAGAGACGCCAACGGTCCACGTGATGTGGACCGTCGGCACATAATTGGTTTGGAAACGATTATTTTACGGAGGACTTCTCGTGCTTGAAGCACATGAACCAATCGAGGCAATAGGTGTCCTCGTCCTTGTTCTCCATGCGTTCCTTGGCCGTCCCGCAAGAACCTGCGGTGGGTACGATCACATCATCACCAGGCCTCCAGTCGGCTGGAGTGGCTACGCTGTCCTTGTCGGCTTTCTGCAATGCTTGGATGATTCTCTTGATTTCGTCGAAATTTCTTCCGGTCGATAGAGGGTAGTAGAGTATGGTGCGGATCACACCCTTGGGATCGATGACGAACACAGCGCGAACTGCTTGGGTATTCGATTGACCCGGTTGAATCATACCGAACTTGTTTGCCACGTCCATCCTGATGTCTTCGATGAGGGGGAAGGTGACCTCGATGTTCTCCATTTCTTTCCACTTGAGATCCTGTATTTTCCTCAACCACGCGATGTGGGCATAAAGCGAATCGACCGACAATCCGATGAGTTCGGTGTTCAGATCCTTGAATTCGTCGATCATCGAGGCGAATGTCATGAACTCGGTGGTGCATACGGGGGTGAAGTCGGCTGGGTGAGAGAAGAGAATCACCCACTTGCCTTCATAATCGTCGGGGAAGTTGATCACCCCTTGTGTGGTGGTGGCTGTGAACGAAGGTGCCTTGTCTCCAATAAGAGGCATCGGATTTCTTTTGATTTCTTCCATGGTTTCATCTCCTTGCTGTAGTTTATGCGATGCAGACTGCATCCATGAAAAAATAATAGTAACTATTACTGTTTTATGCAAGTGGAGAATTGCCCAAACCTCCACAAACCGCGTGACAATGTCACATACACAATTGACCTTGTTCACTATGATTCGATACACAATGATTGATAAAGGAATGGGCGATAGTCCTCCATAGGAGAAATAAAATGATTACACATGTCACCGAAGATACATTCGAGAAAGAGGTGCTCCAGTCGGAAGTACCGGTACTGGTCGATTTCTGGGCCGCTTGGTGCGGACCTTGTAGAATACAGGGAGAGATTCTCGATGCGTTCGACAAGGATATCGAGGGATCGAAGGCGAAGATCTGCAAAGTCGATGTCGATACCGAACAGAATCTCGCGTACGATTACCAAGTGATGAGCATCCCCACCATGATCGCATTCAAGGATGGCAAGGTGCTCACCAAGCAGGTGGGAGTCCGCAACGAGAAGCTGTTGCGCACGATGCTGGGCATCGCGTGACGATTGCACCTAATGAAATGAGGGGACCGCTTCGACACGGTCCCCGTTTTTCCCTCTTCAGGTGAGCTCGTAGAGGCCTTCACGGTCGATCAGGGAGATTCCCCCACGGGAAAGTTTTACCAGACCATCCTCTTGGAACCTGCTGAGCATTCTGGTGACGACTTCCCTGGCGGTTCCAAGATCCCTTGCGATCGCATCATGGGTAATTGGGAACGAATCGTCTTGGGCGATCGCTGCAGCTTCGAGCAGATGCATCGCAAGTCTTCGGTCGAAGCTCATGAACACCACCTGTTCCACCACCCACATCACATCACTGAAGCGGGAAGAGACCAGCTGGTTGGTGAAATCCTGGACAAGGGTATTTGTAGTACCCACCTGCTGGTAGGCATCCGTCGCCACCCTGAGCATGGTGGTCTCCTTCTCAGCCTGCACATGGACATCGAAGGTGATGTTGCGTATAAGGCATGACGCGGAAAGGACGCACACATCACGTTCGAACAGACGATAGAGGGTGATCTCCTTCCCCGTTTCACTGATGATGTAGATGCGCAGTTGGCCCGACAGGACCATCAACAATCCGGTACATTTGTTGCGGTCTTCGTGGACTATCGCTCCCTTGCCATGGGTGAACCTGATGGTACCGTCGGCGATGGTTCGCTTTTCCTTCTCATCGAGCTCCTTCCAAAATGGAAAATTCTCCTCAAGGGCCTGGAAATCCTGTTGTTCGAGCATCCGCGGTCTCCTTACGATGTTCCATGATATCCAAAATGTCCACGGCACTCAAGGCACACGTTTGAAATATGCTCAATCCGATCGCTTCCCGCAGGCGTACGGGCAGGTGGCACAACCGCTGTGGCAACCACCCGTTCCCTTCTTCCTTGACTTGATTTGTCGGTATACGATTGCTCCGAGTGTTCCGAACACCACTATCGAGACCAATATGTTGGCAAGCATGACTACCTCCTACAGGAATATGAGCGAACCGACCTGGTACACCAGCAATGCCGCGGCATAGGCCACTCCGGTTTGGAACAGGATCGCGGTCCATGTCCATTTCGCACTTTGCATCTCACGTCTGGTGGCACCGATGGCGGCGGCACAGGGTGCTGCGAACAGGGTGAACACCATGAATGCATAGGCGCTGACCGCATTGAAATAGGTTCCGATCGATGCGAGTAGGGTAGGATCTCCCTCGGCTACATTTCCCAAGCCCAGAACGATACCGAATGTGGCGACGATCGTCTCCTTCGCCAGCAGACCGGTGATCGTGGCCACCGCGACTTCCCAAGAACCGAATCCGAGTGGAGTGAACAACGGTGCGATCAACCTGCCGATCGAGGCGAGGATGCTCTGTTGGGTCTCGACCAATTGGAACGACCAACTGGTGGACTGTAGTATCCAGATACCCGCAGAAGCGACCGCGATGATCGTTCCAGCCTTCTTGATGAATTGTTTCCCCCGGTCCCACATGTGGATGGCCACTCCCTTGAGTCGAGGAATATGGTAGGACGGCAGTTCCATGACGAAAGGAGCCGGTTCTCCAGCGAAGGCCTTGGTCCGCTTGAGTACGATTCCCGAGAGGATCACAGCCAAGATACCCACCAGATACATCGAAGAGGCGATCCATGCGCTGTTGGGGAAGAAGGATCCCACCAGAAGCGCAAAGACCGGCAGCTTCGCACCACAGGGAATGAATGGGGTGAGCATCACCGTCATCCTCCGATCCCTCAAGTTTTCGATGGTCCTGCTCGCCATGATCGCAGGTACCGAACAACCGGTGCCGATGAGCATCGGTATGAAGGACTTTCCACTCAAGCCGAATTTTCTGAATATCCTGTCCATGATGAAGGCGACCCGGGCCATATACCCGACATCCTCCATCAGTGAGAGGAAGAAGAATAGGATCATCATCTGGGGTACAAACGTCAATACCGAACCGACACCCGCGATGATTCCATCGACCACCAATCCCACCAACCATTCACCGGTTCCGATCGCTTGCAGTCCAAGGGCAATATTGGCGCCGATGAGATCCGTGAACAACCACTCGATCCAACCTATGAACAGGTCTCCCACACTTTGAATCGCCACATAATAGACTCCCCACATCACCAGGAAGAAGATCGGCAAGGCCAGCCATCTATTGGTGACGATCCTGTCGATCTTGTCGCTTGTGGTAAGACTCCCCGCTATTCGGGCCCGTTTGTGGCACGCATCGGTGATCTTGGTGAGGTATTCGTACCTGTCATTGGTTACGATGCTTTCTGCGCTATCATCAAGCTCTGCTTCAGTTGCCTCCACCACCGCTGCAATGGCGTGGGAGGTTTCGGCGTCCAGCTTGAGTCTCTGGAGAACCTTTTGATCCCTTTCGAAGAGTTTCACCGTAAACCAACGGAGTGTTTGTGGGGGGACCTTGCCTTCAAGTTGGGATGCGATCGAACCCAATGCCTTTTCAACTGGGGGACTGAAGCGGGCGTGTTTTGCCTTGCTCTCGGCTCGTTCGATCATCTCGACAGCCGTCTTCACCAGTTCCTTCAATCCCACTCGGGTGACGGCCGAGGTTTCCACGATCGGACAGCCCAATTGCTCTGCAAGTCGCTTCGTGTCGATTTGATCACCATTCCTTCTGGTCACATCGATCATATTGAGAGCGATCAGCACGGGAATACCGGTTTCGATCAACTGGGTGGTGAGGTAGAGGTTTCTCTCCAAATTCGTGGCATCGACCACATTGATGATGAGATCGGGATTTCCGTCGATAAGAAAGTCCCGCGTCACCACCTCTTCAAGAGTGTAGGGCGAGAGGGAGTAGATGCCCGGCAAATCGACCACTTGGTGGCGTTTGTCTCCCTTGATGTATCCCTCTTTCTTTTCCACCGTCACTCCGGGCCAGTTGCCCACATACTGGGTGCTGCCGGTGAGTTCGTTGAATATCGAAGTCTTGCCTGAGTTGGGATTTCCAGCCAAGGCCACGGTATGTGCCATAAGGTACTCCTTTGTTAGCAAAGACTAACATTTAATGCCAATAAAAAATGGTGGGGCGGTTATCCAACCAATTCCACCATCACGTTGTGTGCATCCGATTTTCTCAATGAGAGTTCATACCCGCGTACGGTCACTTCGATGGGATCCCCCAGAGGCGCGACCTTCCTGACATCAATCGCACAACCCTTGGTGATCCCCATGTCCATAATCCTACGCATGGTTGGACCGGCACCACCCACTTTCCGTACGACCACGGTAGTCCCGGGTCGTGCTTCTCCCAATGTCATCGTGTGCTCCTTCATACTTGGATTCGTTGCGCCATGGAACGATCCAACGCAATTCTGGAATTCTTCACGGAAAGTATCAGATTTCCTCCGTTCTCGGCAACAACGGTAACCGATTCGCCGGTGGTGAATCCGAGGCTTCCCAAGAATTTCCTGGTCTCGTCCTTGCCTTGGATGGCTTTGATTGCGGCCGATTGTCCGACCTTGATGAATGTCAAAGGCATACTCGCTGGCTCCTCATACAGGTAACGTTGCAGTAGTTAGCTATGACTAACTCCTACATGGATGGTACACAGCGTATGCACTTCTTGTCAACTGGTTTTGTTGACGTGTCACGGAAAATTTGGTTCTCAGCCGTTGAATATTCTGTGGGAAGTGGCGAACAGTGGATCCATCGTTGGAGCGAGGTGTCGATAGACATCATGGTCAATGCGATCGTACAATGCGGTATGCGCTTCGATCGGTGCAAAACTATCCTTTTCTTTCACCATCATTTCAATTGCTTCCTTTCGATCGCCGTAGATCCCCAGGGCCAATGAAGTACAAATGGCTGCTCCCAGACTCGCCGAACCATTCACCACATTGCGTCTGGCCGGCAGACCGAACACATCGGCGAATATCTGCATGAAAAGGTCTCCATTGGAGCCTCCTCCACTGATGATGAGACGACTTGTCGGTACTCCACGCTCTTCACACATCGCCTGCACATTCCGCTTCATCGTGAGTGCGATTCCTTCAAGCACCGACCGGAACATGTGGGGGCCCTTATGCCTTCCATCGAAGCCGACCATCATTCCCCGTTCATGCGGGACCGAGGGTCGGGGTAGCCAATGCAATACGGTGTACAGTCCGTCGGATCCTGCGGGAACTTGTGCTGCCAACTCATTCAAATAGGCCTCAGCTCCCATGTTTCTTTTCTTGGCCTCATCGACAAGTTCCTTGCCCATCAAGTCCTTGATCCAAGTGACCGTCGACATCCCACGCCTGATACCATCGCTCTCATAGATGAATTGGCCCGGAACCGCCCCTGGATTGCTCCAATACGAGGTGGTGTCGGCACGGTAGGAATCCCCCACCATCATCGAGGTGATGTAGGTTCCAAGCGACACCAAGACTGTCCCATCATTGACCAATCCCGATCCCAGACCCTCGACTGCCTTGTCGTTGGCTGTCGAAACCACAGGAATTCCCTCGGGGATCCCTGTGGCCTTGCTTGCTTCGGCTGTGACGGTTCCAAGTACGGTGGAGGGATCGACGAGTTGGAACAACATGCTCCGTGGTGTGGTATAGGCAGCGAATTGTTGAGGGTCGTCATACCATTCGAGGGTCTCGGGATCGATCGGCCATGGACCCACGTAATTGGCCCTGGTATCCTTGGTCTCTCCGGTGAGTCGATGCGTAAGGTACCCTGTGGCAGTGGTCACGTAGCGTACCGCGTCATTTTCATGCTCATAGGGTGAAGCGAGTCTCGCATCCATCCAGTTCTGCACGGGACTGGCAAGGGATCCATCTTCGGTCAAAAGGGCCCTACAGCATCGTATGGAGCCGAGTCCCACTCCCACGATACTGTTCGGATCACCTTGAAACGTTTCGAACAGCACTTTGCAGGCTTTCTGCAGGCTGGTCCACAGATCGTCGTCGGGATGTTCGGCTTTTCCCCCATCGGACAGATGAAGGGGTCGTAGGCGAACCGTTTGGGAACAAATCTCGTTGCCTTCCAGATCGAAGATGGAAACCTTGGTGCTTTGGGTTCCGCCGTCCAGTGCCAATAGGTGGCTTTGCATGGAGTTCCTCCTCAACATGTCAGATACCCACCATCGACAGTGAGTACCGTACCATTCACGTAATTCGATGCGCCACTGGCGAGGAAAATGCATGCTCCCATCAAATCGGAAGTCAGACCCCATCTGTTCGCAGGGATGTGGGCCAGAATTTCGGAATTCCGTTTCTCATCGCTGCGCGTCTTCTCGGTGAGTTTGGTCGCAAAGTATCCCGGAGCAAGGGCATTCACCTGAATATTGAATTGGGCGAGTTCATCGCACATCGCCTTGGTCAATCCCACGATTCCATGTTTGGTGGTGGCGTAGGCTGGTGACCATTTGCCGCCGAGGAAAGAATAGATTGAAGCGATGTTCACGATTTTCCCATACCCCTGTCGAATCATATATTTGCAGGATTCGTGGGTCATGTCGAAGGCCGCGGTGAGATTTACCGCGACCATACGTTCCCACTCCTTCCGAGTGAATTGGGTCACGTCCTCGATATTGATCGAGATGCCGGCACAATTGACGAGAATATCGATGCTTCCCCAAGTATCGACACAGGATTTCACCACCCGGGCACATTCGCCCTCCATGGTGATGTCACCATGTACATGAAGGTATTCGACCCGACACTCCTCCACCCATCGTTTGGTCTGGCCTTCGTCATCGTCGATGCTCACGGTCATCACATTCGCACCGCCTTTGGCAAGTGCGACGGAGAAGGCTTGTCCAAGTCCACTGTTTCCCCCCGTCACGAGGGCGTTTTTTCCTTCCAATGAGAACAGGTCCATTGAAAAATCGGTGATGTTCATCGTGATTCTCCTTGCTGTGGATCTTGTGAAATCCTTGTGAGTAGCTTCTCCATGAAATCCTTCGCATCACCTTCCACGACAAGATCCGAAAGAGCGCATATAGGAGCTTTGGAGGAGGTGTTTACGGAAATGATCGTCTCAATGCGTTGCATTCCTTCCACATGTTGTATCGCACCGTCGATTCCTATCGCGATATAGAGTTTGGGACTTACGATTTTACCAGATTGACCGACTTGGATGCTTCTTGGTGCGATTCCTTGATCGACCAGCTTCCGGCTGGCCGAAACTTCACCACCCAATGCATCCGCCAGCTGCGTGAGGAGTGCAAAATGCTTTTTGGCTCCACCGCCACCCGAAACCAGTATATCGCTTTTGCGGATATCATAGTGGAGAGGCTTCTTCTCAGTGGATAGCAAACGGATCGAACTCTTGGAGCGTGTTCCCGTCTCGAAGTGGTGCACTTGGGTCGCAAAGGAGGGAGCTTTCGAGTACCGGCACTGTCCGGGATGCACGCTCATCATGAGAGGTCCATCGCCCACCGCCCCTATCGCCGCCATGATATTGCCCGAGTAGGCACTGCGCAGCATCAGTGGTCGATCACCGTCGTTCTTCACCTCCACCACATCGGCCACAAGTCCCGTATGCAACCTTCTGGCGATGCGTGGTGCGAGCATCCTCCCCACCCGGGTGGCTGGAACGAGTATGCAATCGAAGTTGAACTTTGCATGCAGATCCTCCACGGCATCGCACATGGCTGGGATATCGATCATGCCGGAACCAGATGGCTTCGGTCTATACACATGGTGAAAATGTCCGAAAAGCGAATCATCACATGCTTCGAAGGCAAGAAGGAACAATGTAGGAGACCCTTCTCCATACAACGGTTCGATAAGGGAAAGGACAGAAGTGGTCTCTCCACACTGTTCGGAATCCTGTACCACCAGGATATGTGTAGTGTCAGACATATCCCCGTTCCTCCAGAAATGAATGGACCGCATCGATTCCCGCATCATCGGTATGCACGATCTTACCTGCACGAGTGTGGTGGTGCTTGGCATAGGTGTGCACGACCTGTGTGAGCGAACCGGAAAGACCGATTTCATCAGGTGCGCAATGCAAGGTAGCGTTGGTCACAAAGGTGAGCTTGTCCGAAACATCCTTGTCGAAATCTTCATAGGCGATGTAGGGGAGGGCATACCCGCTGGCACGGGCAAGGGCCAATATTCCCGGCATGCCCATCGCATAGGTGCGCAGGTATTGCTCATCCTCTATCGTAAACACGGCTTCGGCGCTATCAAGACTTTCGATAGCGATGATGTCCTGCATCTGATCCATACCGAGCACCTCGGCCAACTGGGCAGGTACATGTGAGGTGGCTCCATCGAGGGATCTCGTCCCCGTGAGCAGGCAATCGAACTTTCTGGATTCCAGGTACTTGCCCAAAATGGTGCTGGTGGCATAGGTGTCGCTCCCTGCGAACGCGGGATCGCTGATGATGGTGCCTTCATCGATATCGAGCCGCAGAAGATCCTCCATATGGGGTTTCACCGAGCGGGGAGCCATGGTGACCACCTCTATGTGGGAGTCGCCATCCTGCTCCTTCATCTTCAAAGCGAAGGACACCGCACAGACATCGTCGGGATTCAGCACCATCCTGACTTGGTCCCTGCGCACTTCATCCTGAGCATAATCATAGGAGAAACTGTCCACATCGGGAACGAATTTCACCACACACACCATCCTCATACCGTTTGTTATATCCATTGCCTAGTCACACGAAGCATCATATCTGGTACTTGTGACCTTCTTCTTGATAGAAGATGGTACCGAAGTTCATGATTCCATTCGGATCAAAGGCCTCCTTCAGCTTCTCCAGCATGTAGTATGCCGAACCATGCTCCTCCTTTGACCATTCGTTGCGGTACTTGCCGATACCGTGATGGTGGCACATAGATCCGCCGAGCTTCAAAGTCTCCTCCACGATGATTTTTTGGAGAGGGTGGTGGTACACCCTCATTTCGTCCTGCGGAGCACAGTGGATATCGTAGTTGTAGACGAAATACATGTTGGTTCCATTGATGTAACTATGTGAGGAATGTCCTCCCAACATGGTCAGATCATGGGCTCGTGTATATTCTTCCCGTACCCTTTTCATCACATTGTGGTAGATTTTCGGGATGGTCTCCCAGTCGGCGGAGATTTCGGTGGTGAAGCCCGAATGCGAGTCGTGTTCCTTCATGCCTTCGAACTCATCGTCGATATCCTGCTGGGACCAGTTGAGGTTGTTGAACCAATCCTCTATCAACTTGGAGTCCACTTGCTCGATGATGCCGTCCTCGAACTTCTTCGCCGCATCTTCGATCGCTTGGCATGTGGCATCCACAATACCTTTCGGACCTTCGGCCATGAACAGCAACACGCATTTGCCCTTGTGGAAATGGTAGAAATGTTGGGCAGCATCCTCTTCGGAGTAGGTTCTTGCGACCGAAGGCCTGAATCCATTGGTCACCACTTCCCTCAAGGCCTTGATCCCGGTATCCACATCCTTGACCAAATATCCGTAGAATCTGTTGTTCTCGGGGTAATGGGCGAATATCTTGACGGTCACCTCGGTGATGTAGCACAATGTGCCCTCGTTGCCGATCGCGATATGGCGGATATCGGGTCCTCCCGAACGTCTCGGCACATTCTTGATGCGACATACCTGTCCATCGGGAAATACACATTCGAGTCCCACGACCATATCCTCGATGGCTCCATAGAGGGTGGAAAGTTGCCCGATGCTTCTGGTGGCGACCAGACCACCATACTTGGCCACCGGTTTCGATTGTGGTGAATGGCCTGTGGTGCAACCGACTTTCCTCAATTCATCCTCAAGGACTTGCAAGGGGACACCCGCCTGCACAGTGGCTTGCATGTTGTAGGGATCGATCTTGAGAATGCGGTCCAGATGCTTGCAATCGATTACCAGCGTCTGTTCCTTCCAGTTTTCCAACCCCCCTTCGGTAGCTGTCTTGCCAGCCCTGGGGATCACATTGATGCCGTTGTCGTTGCAGAATTTCAACAGCATGCCGATCTCCTCGGTATCCTTGGGATACACGATCGCAAGGGGTTGCGGCACATCCAGCACATGCCTCGCCTTGGCATATTTCTTGTAACGATCGGCCGAGGCATCGTAGAGGTCCCCGCTATTGGTATTGATTTGATCCGAGGTCAACATTGCTTGCAATCGGGTCATGATTTCCTGTGTTTCCAAAACTTCCTCCCAGGTATTACCACTAGTATCCAAATGATTTCCAACTATGGTGTCAATGGTAGATGGCGGTGGGGGTAATGTCAATGAAATATGGAAAATTTTCTATAAAAATTATTAAAATACATAATAATTGGAAATATTTCCAATACAAAACGGGTTTTTCCCTCGACAGTTCCACTAGGATCGTGTATCATCGGCTAGCATTGCATGGAGGCGCCATTGAAGTGATCGCACTTGATCTGAACTCGCTCAACACGTTGGAACGACACATTCATGAAACCCTGCGTTCGCAAAAGGATCTTTCCGAACAACTCAGGATTACCCAAGCCGCCGATCTGTGCCGTTGTTCGGTTTCGAAAATCTCCAAATTCGTCAAGAAGCTGGGATTTCGCAACTACAAACAGTATTTGGATTTTCTTGCGGGGAAACCGATCGAGGGAATGGGTACCACAGCTGAATTGCAGAGGGTACAAAACTTCCTGGAAGCCTTCGATTCCTCACTGGTCGATGAATTGCACACGTTGATCCTAAACCATTCCAAGGTCATCCTGTTCGGATACGGTCCATCATTCCTCTGTGCCCAGTACTTTGAATACCGCTTCCGCAATTGTTCGGACAAAGTCACCATGGCTGTCTCGGACGAGATTTCGACAATGAACATGGTGGATGATTCCACCTTGCTCATCATCATCACCGAGACGGGGCGATTCCACTCATTTCAGGATATCTACCGCCATGCCAAAGAAAAAGGATGCGAGGTGGTTATACTTGTGGAGGAGTTCAATGACCGTCTGCTGGACCAATGCGACCACATCTTCTGGCTTTCCTCTTCTTTACAGCCACAACACCTGCAACCGTATGAGAAATCGAGGACGTTGTTCTTCATCTTTCTTGAGGAGATAGTCCAGAGGTTCCTTTCGGGACAACTGCAGCAATAATTCTTGCATAAATACCCTGGATGATATAGTCTGAGCAAAGTTTACGACCATTGGGGCCGAAATGGTGGAATTGGTAGACACAAGGGACTTAAAATCCCTTGTCCGTAAGGACGTGCGGGTTCAAGTCCCGCTTTCGGCAGAATTTGATCAATCCATCTACTTCCCGATGGCTTGTATTTCCTATGTTGAGTCTTCTTACCCATCATATGATTTCATCGTATGGACTCATATGACAATTTTCTTTGAAAGCATTAGTAGTATTGGCTCTAACAAAGAAATAAATGGAATATGGTGCTCTTCAGGTTCTATGAAATATGCACACCTGGGAACGTATCGAACAATATCACAACTTCCTTCATTCATATGAGAATCGGACCGTTCTGGTATCTTCCTCTATCCCCAGTGGCTTGTGCAGCATGTCGTAGAGATTCGGTCTTCTTGTCTTGATCCAACGTCTTCCCGTACTGGAAGGGATGAGATCGAGATCGAGATCTGCGATCACCATATCGTCTCCGATGGAATCGGATTCGGCCAGTATATCCCCATAGGGATCGAGGATCATTGCATTGCCCGTCCTCAATTCGTTGTCGTCCCTTCCCACACCATTGCTGAAGATGAGGAACATGCCGTTGTCGTGGGCCCGAGAGGGGAGCCATCTGAGGATCCAACCTCTTCCATTTGGTCCTTGGAACGCTTCCCTCAGGGCCTCGGGATCGGTATCCCTTCCGTCCCACAGCCTCATGTCGATATGCTTCATTCCCTTCGGACTCGCCGAGTTGCAGCCTCCGGTCTGATGTGGTGCGAGCAGGATCTGTGCTCCCATCAAGGCGGTGATGCGCACATTCTCCACGATATTGTTGTCATAGCAGGTCAAGACACCCAGAGTGATGTGCTCTGGAGTTTCGAAGACGGTGTAGGAGGAACCACTGGACATGTGGGAGCTGATGAAGGTATGGATTTTCCGGTGGATGCGTATACTTCCGTCTGAGAGGGCCACCACATAGGTGTTGTACATGCTCCCGTCATCGGTCAGTTCGATCAGTCCCGCACCGATGGTCATTCCATATTGCTTGGCAAGCGATATCAGATGCTGTGTGGATGGCCCCGAAGGGACCGGTTCGGCCAAGGATTGGACACCGGCTTTGTCCAGGTTGCGCACATGCCAATACCCGGTGATGCACATCTCGGGGAAGACCATCAATTTGACGTCCCGGGAGGCCGCCTTTCGCACAAACCCGGTGATTGTCGAAAGATTCGCATCCTTGTCACCCGCCTTGTGCCTGAACTGTACACTCGCTACCTTCACTTTCATCCCGCTTGCCTCCATGTGCCCACTATAATCGAAGCACATGCGGGTCGCAACCAAGAAATCCCCTTCAACAACCTCATGATTCGTGGATAATGGATGGCATGGAGAATACACGGTTTTCACATGTCAATTTGATAAGTAGTGATTGGAGGGCTCTTGCCGATTTCTACATCCAAGTGTTCGGGTGCAGGGAAAAGCCCCCTGTGCGGGATCTGGAAGGTGGTTGGGTGGATGACCTCACCGGTCTGTCCGATACCCATATCAAGGGTATGCATCTTCTCTTGCCCGGAATGGGTGATGATGGACCGACCTTGGAGATATTCCAGTACCACGAGAATAGGAAAAATGATGACAGAGCCATCAATCTGGAGGGATTCGGCCACATCGCGTTCGCTGTGGAGGATGTGGAGGAGCGTGTCCAAGCGCTGCTCGCACATGGAGGATCATTGGTGGGGAAATCCATCGATGCAACGATCGAAGGTGCGGGGCGGATTTCTGTAGTGTATGCGAGGGATCCCGAAGGGAACATTCTTGAATTGCAAAAATGGACGTGAGTGC
>CAYZJV010000020.1:0-17068 GCA_964478945.1 uncultured Spirochaetaceae bacterium
AAAATACTCATGGTGAGTATAATGTTTTTCTATAAAAGTAAATAAGGATATAGATGAAAAAAGATAAAAAATATCACAACAGCCAGCAAGGGGATTCACAGCGTAAGCGGCAGTCCCAGCGGCCCGAATATGGCTACATCTATTTGGTCAAAAACCCATCATCCAACGAATTAACCGTGTGTGCATCAGAAGAAAGGTTGGATCGGGGAACCCATGTGATCGCACCCACCAGATATGGAGTGGACTATGGAATGGTGGTCGGATCGGCAATGGAGATGGGACAATACGAACCCGGATCAATGGAAGTTCAAGGATCATGTCTCCATGGAGAACCCATCGCTCAAGACGATGACCTTGTCGCATCTGCGGAACCGGAACACCCCGAACCCGTCGTCGAAGAACAATCATCGGTTGCGAAGGAATCCACATGTGGACCATGCAAAGGCTGCAATGGATCGGTGAACAGATACCGGAATGAAAATCCTGTGAAGATCACCGGAGAGGTGGATTGGATCGAGAGGATCGCCAATGAAGAAGATTATCAGCGATTCCTGGAATTGAACAAAATGGAGGACGAGGCGCTTGTACTGTGTCGGGAAAAAGTGCTGGTGCATGGACTCGACATGAAACTGGTTTCAGCCCATTATCTATTCGGGGAATCAAAAGTGATCTTTTTCTTCACCGCAGCGAATCGAGTGGATTTCCGGGATTTGGTGAAGGATCTCGTCTCCGTGTTCAGAATCCGTATCGAGCTTAGGCAAATAGGAGTTCGCGACGAATCCCGTGTATTGGGGGGATTGGCGGTATGTGGAAGGGATTTCTGTTGTCACGGCATAACCGACAAACTCAATCCCGTCTCGATCAAAATGGCCAAGGAGCAAAATCTTTCTTTGAATTCCACAAAAATTTCTGGACCTTGTGGGAGACTGCTCTGCTGCCTCTCGTATGAGTATGATTTTTATGTGGAGGAGAAACGCAACCTCCCTCCCGAGGGAAGCCGACTCAAGATACAGCATGAACTGATGAAAATTACCGAAGTAAACATATTGTCGCGCAAGATTTCACTCATTGGAACCGAAGGAAGACATTTGACCATTCCATTTTCCGCAGTGTATTACAACGATGACCACTCGCGTTGGGAAGTGGAACGTTCATATCTGGACGAATTTCTGTCGAATTGATACAAACTATTGTATTGACCGATATTACGGAGTATGGTATTTTGTGTATCCGTTGGTTCAGAGATACAATTAATTCCCTTGAACTTATATAATTGAGAAACCTTTGGAGGTAATACGTGTTCAACAGCAGCTCGGCGGCCAAAAGAGAGCGCCAGAATGAAAAGAGAAGAATGAGGAACAGAGAGACTAAAAGTGCCGTTCGCACCGCAGTAAAGAGGTTCCAACTTGCGGCCCAGGCCCAAGACAAGGACTCGGCGAAAGAGAAGTTCGATCTTGCCATCAAATTGATCGATACCGCGGGTAGCAAAGGCGTGTACCATGCCAATACCGTCTCTCGTAAGAAATCCAGGCTCGCCGCTCAGTACAACGCTTTGTACAAGGCGTGATGACCACACTGTCACAAGAGTATTCTATAAGGAGTAGGTCAATGGCAAACAATAAACTGACAAAAGCTGAGATCATCGAAAATATCCAAGGCAAGCTCGGTCTGAATCGTCCCGATGTCCACAGCGTGATCGATGAATTTTTCGAAGAAGTCAAGCGTGGCCTGGAAGAGGATCGCGTCATCGAGCTCCGTGGATTCGGAACCTTCGAAGTACGCACCCGGAAAGGACGTGAACGGGCACGCAACCCGAAAACCGGAGAGCTGGTTGCTGTAGACACCCATGGTGTCGCAATATTCAGACCCGGAAAAGAGTTGAAGGATTTTGTCTGGAAACTTCGACAGAACGAAGAAATTTAGAAAGCGACTGTTGTGGATGTACTGAAGAAAAGAGGCTTGGGATCCTATGGCCTTGAAATATTACTACTGATCATCACTTCGGTAATCTATTCGTTCGCTTTTCCCGGATTTTTATCCGACAAGGGTTTCGGTGCGATCGCGTTTTTCGCACTGATACCCTTGTTTGCGGTTATCCGGAAAACCTCATGGGTTGCCGTGCCGTTCTACGGATTCCTCTTCGGCTTCGCCTTCTACACCTGTTTCAACTATTGGCTCACCACTTTCCACCCCCTAGCCATCCTGCTGGTCCCCATCATCAAGGGTGGAGAGATGGTTATGCTGTTTCCTGCATTGAAAGCCGCCGACCGTTGGTTCAAGAAATACGGATTTCTCGTGCAATCGATCATCTGGGTGGCATATGCCTATCTTAACCAGAGTTGGTTCGCAGGATATCCCTACGGAACCATTAGCTCGGCCACTTATCAATTCCTCCCGTTTATCCAAATCGCCGAATTCTCAGGTATATGGGGCCTCACATTCATCATGATCCTTCCCCAAGCTTTATTGGGAAGATATGTGGCGGACCAGTTCACCGCTGCACGCGAACCCTTCACCGAATTCTTGAGGAAGTACATAGTTGCGATCATCTCTTACGCAGTGGTGATGCTATTTGTCTTTGTGTTCGGTTTCATCTCCTTGGCGAAATGGAATGACGAAGAGCCGGAGTTGACTTGGCGTGTGGCGACAATCCAACACGTCGCCGACTCTTGGAAAGGTGGCTACCAAACCTACAAGAGAAATTTCAACAATCTGAGAACCATGAGCCTGCAAGCACTGCAGGAAAAACCCGACATGATCCTTTGGTCGGAAACAGCCTTCGTTCCATCGGTCTACTGGCACACGACCTACAAGACGGACGAAGAGACGGCTGAACTGGTCGATGAATTCGTCTCATTCGGGAAATCCCTTCCCGTTCCATTGCTTACCGGGAATCCTGAAGGGGTATTGGATGACGAGGATGCACCACCTTTGCATCCCGACGGTACATGGAACAGGAAAGATTACAACACAGTGATCATGTTCGAAGGTGGAGAGATCAAGAACACCTATCGCAAGCAACATCTGGTGCCTTTCACGGAGCATTTCCCCTACGAGAAACAAATGCCATGGTTGTACAACCTTCTGTTGGCAAATGACTACAACTGGTGGGAAAAGGGATATGATCCGGTGGTGTTCGAAACCGATGAAGGCGTAAAATTCTCCACACCAATCTGTTTTGAGGATGTGTTCGGATATCTTTCGGCTGGATTCGTACGCAATGGGGCCGATGTGATCGTGAACATGACCAATGACAGTTGGTCTGGAGCCGTATCGGCTGAAATGCAGCATCTCGCATTGGCAGTCTTCCGTTCGGTGGAGAACCGCAAATCGACTGTTCGTGGAACGAACTCAGGGATGACCGCAGTCATACTTCCCTCCGGTCAAGTGGTGGATCCGATGGAACCCTTCAAGAGAGGCTGGAAGATCTACGATGTTCCCGTCTATACAGAACAGGAACATACGATCTATACGCGACATGTCGATATCCTTGCGTTCTTGGCAATCTATTCCTCCATAGGCTTGTTGGCAATGGGTGCCGTCCTTCGAATCATACGCTGGAGAAGGGAACGCTAGTATGGCCAACGGGCATGCCACAGTCTCCCTCTGTATCATAGGTACGGAGATTACCCGGGGAATCATCGCCGACAAGCATGCGAATCTCATCGCCCGTGAACTCACCAACCTCGGATACGAAGTCAATCGAATCACCATCGTACCCGATGATGGATCGCTCGGCATCATTCTGGAACAAATGGTCAGAGATGCGGACATCCTCCTCTTGACTGGAGGCCTTGGCCCAACCAGTGACGATATGACCCGGCAATTGGTTGCCGATCTTGCCCATGTTCGCCTCGTTCGCGATGAAGATGCATACCGTGTGTTGTACGAGCGCATAGGCGACCGGATCAACGGAGCCAATGTTCGTCAGGTCTGCATACCGGAAGGATTCCGTATCATTCCCAATCCCAAAGGTACCGCACCGGGATTTACAGGGAACATCAAAGGCTCGGGTAAGGATGTGCTGTGCTATGCCATGCCGGGACCTCCGATCGAAATGCACGAAATGTTCTATGGAAGGATACTTCCTGAGTTGGCCGAAAAGATCGGGAAACGCTCAATCGGAAGAGATGAGTATTCCTGTTTCTTGACACCGGAATCCAAACTCGAAGAGGTGTGCGAATCATGTGCCCGGGATGCGATACTTTGGGGAACCAGGGTACAGGAGCATCGCATCAGTCTCTATCTCAACGGAGGGACGGCAGAAAGCCGAAAAGCCATGGCCCACGACATCGCACACCTGTTGGGCAAAGGTTTGTTGGTCGAAGGTGACGTAGAAGTAATGGATTTGTTGGCCACACAACTTACATCTCAAGACATGCTCCTGTCTTTGGCCGAATCCTGCACCGGAGGATTGGCAAGCAAACTCATGACCGACAAAGCCGGCAGTTCGAACTGGTTATGGGGTTCTGTTGTGAGTTATGCGAATCTTGCGAAGGAACGTTTGTTGGGTGTAGGTTTAAAAACTCTCGCAACACATGGAGCCGTCTCGGGGGAAACCGTCATCGAAATGGCCAGGGGACTGTTGGAACGATCCGATTCAGACTTGTCCATTGCAATATCGGGAATCGCCGGACCCGATGGAGGAACGGATGAAAAACCGGTGGGAACCGTCTGGTTGGGATTTGCCACAAAGACCACCCATCCGATCGCAGTGAAAGTGCTATTCAGCTCCTATGGAAGGAGTTCCGTACGGAGACGCGCCGCTGTGGCAGCCATATTACTCGGTTACTTTCACCTAAAAGGGGATGACTTGCTTGACATCGTCAACACGTGGCAATATATTTGAACTATCCCGCGGGATTGCCTTTTTCCTATCCAAACAATAAAAGAGTTCCTGCGAAATCATACACTAAGAACGAAACAGATACAGCGAACATCAAGTTCGGACTCATGTGGGTTCGATTCTTTGGAGATTATCAATGACATCAGAATATGAAAATGGTCCCGACCTTTTCGCGGTTCCCGATACGAATGAATCGGAATCCGCAGTGTTGCAGAAAGCTGCGAAACGAGTCGTGAAACGAAAGAATGGAGAAGCTTCTTCACCAGTGGTGGTGAAGATTAAAACTTCGTCAGCTTCAGTACAGGAGGAGAAGATGGATACCTCGGAAAAGAGTCCTGAGAAAGTTGCCGAGAAAAGCTCCACACCAAAACGGAGGGGACGTCCTCCCCGAAAGAAACAGCCCGAACCGGTGCAAGAGCCGGTCGTGGAAGAAAAGCCTGTTGCAAAGCCCGTACCTCCCCAGCCTACCCAATCATATCAAGGCCAACAGCACGGACGACAGCAATCAAGGAATCACCAGAACGGAAAACAGAACAATCGTCAAAAGCAAAACTATCAAAAGAACAGCCACAATAGACAGAACAACCGTTCTAACCAACAAGAGGATATCCCTGTCGAAATCTATGTGGAAGATCCCAATGCTCCACGAATTACTGTGAATGAACTTACCATGACCACACTACCGGTACTTCGCCAGAAGGCCCTTGAAGCGGGAATCCCACAAGAAGTCATCATGGACCTCAGAAGACAGGAGTTGATCGTTGAGATTCTCAAGGCACACACTGCGGCAGGTGGAGTGATCATGGCCTATGGGGCTTTGGAAGTGTTGCCCGATGGATACGGTTTCCTCCGTTCTCCCCAGAACAACTATCTGAGTGGACCTGAAGATATCTATGTCTCCATCTCCCAAATAAAAATGCTCAGTCTCAAGACGGGAGATACCGTCGAAGGACAGATTCGTCCACCGAGGGATGCCGAACGTTATTTCGCGATGATCAAAGTGCAATCCATCAACCACGATCCTCCCGAAGCTGCGCGCGCCCGTGCTGGATTCGACTCCTTGACCCCCCTCTATCCCGATACAAGACTCAACTTGGAATCGGCCGAGGAGGATATTTCCACAAGAATCATCAACCTCTTCTGCCCAATCGGAAAAGGACAGAGAAGCCTCATCGTCGCACCCCCCAGGGCAGGAAAAACCATCCTGATGCAAAAGATCGCCAATGCGATCAGCGCGAATCACCCCGAAGTCTATCTCATGGTCCTGCTCATCGATGAAAGACCCGAAGAGGTGACCGACATGCGTCGAACGGTAAAGGGCGAAGTCATCGCATCCACATTTGATGAACAAGCATCCCGACACGTATCGGTGGCGGAAATGGTGATAGAGAAGGCAAAGCGATTGGTCGAACATAAACGCGATGTCGTGATCCTCTTGGACAACATCACACGTCTTGCCAGGGCATATAACCAGACGGTTCCCGCATCTGGGAAAATCCTCTCGGGTGGTGTCGATTCCAATGCCTTGCACAAACCGAAACGATTTTTGGGGGCGGCAAGGAATATTGAACATGGCGGAAGCCTCACCATCATAGCCTCTGCCCTTATAGAAACCGGTTCCAGGATGGATGAAGTGATATTCGAGGAATTCAAGGGAACGGGCAACAATGAAATCGTATTGGACCGCAGGATGGCCGAGAGACGACTGTACCCTGCGATCAATATCAAGAAATCGGGTACTCGTCGTGAGGACCTGTTGCTTACGCAGGAAGAAGCTGCGAAGATTTGGGCACTCAGGAACGCGATCAACCCCATGGAAGATATCGAGATGACAGAGTTGCTCATTGACAAAATGAGAAAAACAAAGAATAATGAGGCGTTTCTCCGGTCCATGAACACATCGGCAATGTGATCGGATGTTGAAAAGAAGTCGTCCCTCTGTCAAGGCATGACCGTAGCAGAGGGTAGCAGCATAGAATTTGGAGGATATAGGTATGAAAGAGGGAATCCATCCCAGGTATGAATTGACAAAAGTGACCTGCGCATGTGGAAATACGTTTGAGACCAAGTCGACTGTCAAGAACCTCGATATTGAAATTTGCAGCGCTTGCCACCCGTTCTTCACCGGTACACAGAAGCTTGTCGATACCACAGGACGTGTGGAGAGATTCAAGAAAAAGTACGGACTTTCAGACAAGTAGGACCTGCTTTTCCGACCATGCCGCTTCTGGACAAGAAGCGGTTTTTTATTGCATTCTCCTTGGTATTGGCCTAAGATTGATGCATAAAGGACCATATGAAGACAATAACGGAGCTCCATGTACAGGAACATGATGACAAGCCCAAAGCCTTGGTGACGATTCCGGGAATCCTGACATTCTTGGGAGAATTCGCCGATTATTGCAAGGGACATACGCTCTGTGGAGCCGCTACGACATCATTGCAGGTGGCGATTTCGCCGCGATCAGATCAAAGCGTCAGACTATTCATGGCCCCAATGAAGGATCGGAAACGATTCAACCTTCAGAATATCAAATATAGACGGGAAGACCGTTGGGCAAACATCATCAAAGGAGTGGTATCCATACTCAATGCCCGTGGATTCACAATAGGAGGCTTCAATCTGACCTTCTCGGGCAATCTCTTGGAAAAAGAGGGAGGAATGGTCGATTCCGCCATGGCCCTGGGAACCACAATAGCCTTGAGGGAAGTATATCATCGGGAACTGAAGCTTGAGGATTGTCCAGCCATCGGCTACTCGGCGATCACCAGCTTCATCGGAGAGGAATGCCGATTGATCATCTTGTTGGCCATGCTTCAAGTGGATGGTTCCTCACTCCTTCTCTACGATGTGCACCACCTTACATATGAGAGGATTCCCCTACCGAAAGACGATACATCATTGGTACAAATGATTGTTGAGAGCAAGATATCTCCCCATGCCTTGCGGGAAGAACTTGAAATACGAAGAAAAGAGAGCAAGGCTGCATTCGAACGGTTTCGACAAGTATTTCCGGGAGGACTGGTGCGGGATGTGACCGAACAGGAAGTGAAGGAAACTGTCGGGCTATTGAGTGAGGAAGAGAAGAGGATATGTCTCTACGTGCTCTCCGAAAGTCGACTCGCACGTGAAGGAGCCCGTCTGCTTGCACAAAAGGATATGGTGTTGTATGGTAAGGTCCTTAGCAGGGTACAGGCCGGATTACGGGATGTATTCGAAGTGACCTGCCCCGAAATCGATTGGCTCACAAAGCGGGCCTTGGAAATTAACGGGTGCCTTGGTGCAACGATGGTCACCACCGGATCAAGTGGAACCATATTCGTATTGTTGTCCCGGGAATCGTTGGATCTGTATACCGCTAGAATGGAGGAGTACGAGCACATCTTCGGTTTCAGACCCACGTGGATTCCTTATCAACCTGTGGAGAGCCTAAAGATAGACTCATTCATGAAATGATCATATTGCTGACCAACGATGACGGATACCAGTCCGCCGGAATCACCACACTGGAGACAGTCTTGCTCGAAGCCGGGCATGAGGTATGGGTGTGTGCTCCCTCCGATCAACGAAGTGCCCAATCGCATGCCATGACACTCAAGGGAAAGATTCGGTTCATCAGATATGATTCGCGCCACTACCATTGCAGCGGCACCCCTGCCGATTGCATACTCTATGGATTGAATGGAAACGCATTGCCAGTGAAACCCGACGTGGTGATCTCAGGTATTAACCATGGGTATAATGCAAGCACGGACATTCTTTACTCCGGTACAGTAGGAGCGGCCAGTGAAGCGGCATTACGTGGGATTCCCGCAATTGCAATCTCAGCCAGAATGGATAGACATGCCACTCGATATCCTTTTGTCGAAGCGGCGACCTTCCTTGCGCAACACCTTGAGACATTCCTCCCGTTGTGCACAAGGGAAGTGTTGCTCAACATCAATGTACCACCCCAGCCCAATGGAGAGTGGAAAGTTGGGATGATTGGCCAGCTGGAGTATTTCGACGTTGTGGAACGAAGTTCAGGTGGACGATCCACCAGTTATGATGCCTCCTCAACCAAAATCGGATTGGCCTATGGCGATACCGAATTGGATGAAAACGGTGTGGGTATCGGTGACGAAGTGACATTGACACTCCGTACCGATGTGCCGCCGGAATTGAAGCACTCCGAACTTGAAACGGACTACCGCTTGTTGGAAGAAGGATATATCTCGGTTACACCGGTACTGGTACACCCTGCTTTGGATATGCAGACTGCCAATCGTCTCGAGCAGTTGCGTAGGGGGGAGTAATCGGATGCGCATGGCGTCGAAATCATGGGAAGACAAGTGTTTGCGTTGTGGCCTTTGTTGCCATGAGAAGACGATAACAGGCAATACCGTAGTGTATGATCTCGATTCGTATTGTGAACACTACGATCCCAAGACCCACCAGTGCAACATCTATTTCGAACGGCTTGAAAAGGAGTTGCGATGTAGACGCGTGACCCGGTTCAAAGCCATGTTTGCATCATATCTACCAGAATCTTGTGCCTATGTGCAATGGGCTAAACAGCGACACCTGAGATTTGCCATCCATCGGCAAATCCATTACATCCGGAGTGGACTCCGCTCCGATGGAGAAGATGAAGAAGACTCCGCCGCCCTCTCTCATTAGGATCGAATGACTTGACCCCACGGGTGTGCGACCCGTATGTTGTAAAGAGAGAAGGTACATGAAAACAGTATATTTGGATAACAATGCGACCACACAAATGGCTCCGGAAGTCATTGAAGTGGTGCAAGACAATTATGGATTGTTCGGCAACGCATCGAGCATGCATGGCTTCGGAAGGGAAGCTTTCGTAGCAATAGAAAAAGCGCGTGCAGCCGTAGCCGAAATGATTGGTGCGACACCGTCGGAAATCATTTTCACCAGCGGAGGCTCTGAATCGGATAATGCCGTATTCGCCCAAGCACGGGAAATGGTGGACGATGGTGCGAAGAGGAAACGAATCGTCACCTCCACCATTGAACATCCCGCAATCATAGAAACCTGCCGATATCTGGTGAAACGGGGCTATCGGATCGATTATGTTCCAGTGGACAAAACGGGAAAGATCAACATCGATGCCTATCGGAAACTTCTGGGACCCGATGTCCTGCTGGTCTCGATAATGGCCGGAAACAATGAAACCGGAACCATCCAGGATATCCCCTTGTTGACCAAGATGGCACATGAGGCCGGAGCGCTCATGCACACCGATGCGGTGCAGGCGATTGGGAAAATGGACGTCGATGTGAAAGCTTGGGGAGTCGATTATCTAAGCCTTGCGGCACATAAATTCTATGGCCCAAAGGGAGTTGGTGCACTCTACGTCCGTAAGGGAGCTCCTTTCGACGCATTTGTGAAAGGAGGCCATCAAGAGGATGGAAAGAGAGCGGGAACCTACAACAATGCCGCGATCATCGGGATGGGGGCAGCCGCAAAATTGGTGACCGGTTCTTCACAGGAAGAACGGAAACTGTTGTGGCAATTGCGGGAGAAGTTGCGCCTGGGATTGCAGGAACGAATTCCCAATGTGGTGGTGAACGGCCATCCGACCGATTGCCTGCCGGGAACTTTGAATGTCTCGTTCGCAGGAGCTGAAGGTGAATCGATTCTTCTCATGCTTGATTTTGAAGGTATTGCGGTATCCACAGGATCGGCATGTGCTACAGGAAGTTTGGAGCCATCGTATGTGCTCCTTGCCAGCGGACTGGACGTTGAACTCGCCCATGGATCGATTAGGTTCAGTCTCGGACGATTCAACACCACCGAGGAAATCGATTATGTTTTGGAAAAATTACCGCCAATCATCAAGCGGCTAAGGGAGATTTCAACAAGATGAGTAACAATACATCTGTTTGGGTATATACGGATACGGTCAAGGAACACTTCATGCACCCCAAGAACATCTGGGAGGATGAAGCATTCTCTCCCGATGGAGAAGGCCTGGTTGGTTCCATGGCCTGTGGAGACCAGATGAAGGTCGGAATTGTTGTCGAGAACGACACGATCACCGATCTCAAATGGCAGACGTATGGTTGTGCGAGCGCTATCGCCAGCACCTCGATGATGTCTGAAATGGCCATAGGAATGACCTTGGAGGAAGCCTACAACCTGACTCCATCAATGATCACGGATAGACTTGGGGGATTGCCACAACACAAATTCCACTGCTCGGTGTTGGGTGACAAAGCCCTTCGAGCCGCAATCGACGATTATCTTGCGAAACAAGGGCGCGAAAACCCCTATAGAAAACAAGTGGCCAAAGTCATCTGCGAATGCAAGAACGTCACCGACCAACGTATAGAGGATCTGGTGAAGAACAAGGAAGCCACCACCCTTGACGAACTGCGTGAAATCACCGGTTTCGGTACGGTATGTGGAAAGTGCCAGTTCAAGGTCCAGCAACTGTTCGACGAATACAAGCACATCTATAATGTCTGATGCTTGGCATCAATGACACTCCGTATGGAACTCGCTGCCTCCGATGAATTCGCGAAGCAGCGAGTCGCTCGGAACCATATCGGCAGGAATTGGATAGACATTCTCCAGAAATCCCAATAATCGACGGGCTGTGGGATACGCTTCGTACGCTTCAGGTTTTACCGTCTTCAACAATGGCTCCGCGTACGGTTTCAAGACAGGCAACTCATATTCCAAGGCACTGTTGATCATGATATCCGCCTCATTTTGGAATGGAAAGATATGGTGGGTTTCACCACGTTCCACAGAAGGCCACATCTCAAGAGTCTGTTGTGCCGAAGTGCTCCTGGTACGGTTGTCCCTCACAATCCTCCGAAGGATACGATTGTCGGTAGTGGAGATCCTGTTGTGGTCGTCCAGATTCAACTGCGTCAAAGCCGAAATGTAAATCTTGAATGTGGTCGCCCGATCGATATCGGGAATCAGACTGGGATTCAATCCATGGATTCCCTCGATCACCAAAATGGTATTGTCCTTTAGGGATATGGGTTTCCCTTCATAATAGCGCCTGCCATTATCCTTGAAATCGAATTTTGGTAGATCCACCACTTCACCAGCATAGAGGTTCTTGAGATTTTCCCTGAATAGTGCAAGGTCGAGTGCCTCAAGTATCTCCAGATCAGGCTTCCCATCCGCATCCAAAGGAGCTTGGTCTTTCGGCCTATAGTAATTGTCGAGGGAAATTTGAATCGGATTATACCCCAACAACCGCAATTGGATCGCAAGACGAATTGCGAACGTAGTTTTTCCGGATGAAGAGGGTCCGGCGATGAAGACTACCTTCACAGTTCCTTTGGCACCCACCAGATCGGCAATCTGAGCAATCCTTCGATGTTGCAAATCCTCGTTCATCCGTATGAATGTGAATATCTCGTGAGTCCCACAAATTGCATTCATCTCTCCAAGACAATTGACTTTCAGGATACTTCCCCAAATCTTGTTCTCACGAAAAACCGAAAAGAGCAAAGGATTATCACGGAATTTTGCGATATGAAGGAAATCTTTCGATAGTGGGTAACGCAGCAGCATTCCCCGGTCCCCATACGGTTTGAGCTCCCACACATCCAACAATCCCGTTGAAGGAAGAAGAGGTTCATAGGTGATATCCATGAACTTTCCACAGCGATAGAGCTCCAAAGTCGGATCATTCCGATAGGAGAGAAGCTTCTCGGTAGCCGAATACCCTTTGTTCCTGAAGTGGGAGATAGCTTGTGTGTAGGAAACGGTTCCCTGATGTATGGCGAGATTCTCCCCAACCAATTTTTCCATCATATCGGCCAGGAGTTGCACATCCATAGGATCCAATGCATACATGCCATCATAGGTATAGTAGAAACCATCTCCCAACGAATGACCGACTACCAACCGGCGCTCGGGGAAAAGCTTTTCACTCGCATAGGCTATCAAATAACTGAGGGTATGACGATAGATTCTTTTTCCGATATCGCTGAACAGGTATACCGGTTCAATATCGGCATCAACCATCAATTTCGCACCGAATGAAAGGATTTCGTTGTTCATCCGCAATGCAATCACCGGATTGTCTTGATACCGCATACGTTCTTCATTCAGATGCAATTCATTGTCGACAACCTCGACCACTCGGGTACCGATCGGTACCTTGATCAGCTTTTCCTTGAAAGTGAGAGTAATGATCCGTTCCATAGAGTCTTCCTTTTTCCATTCGTTGACGATTGGTGGGGTATCATCGCCCGGTCGAGGGGATATCCCCAATATGCAGCTTCAAGCACACGTATGATATCCTGGATACCCACCACATTCCTGTTGGTTAGCACATCTACCGAATTGTGAATGGCTTCAGCCAAATATTCAAACTCTTCGGGATGGATTGGAGGCGATTTTCCATCGAGGCCAACAAGATCGTGGAACCTTTCCGACGCTTGATGGGAAAGGGATTTCGTGAGCATCTCAAAATGATTCTTAACCCATTCGATCACCATGATTCCCAAGTGTTCCGAGAGCGAAGCTTCCCCATGGAAATTTGTATCATCGGCTGCGACCACCTTTGTGATCTTTAGGAATGCAGATTCGGAACCATCCATGTTGTAGACCAAGGTGAGAGGCAATAGGATCATCATGCATTGACCATATGGAATACCCTTCAAACGCTCCAAGACGATCGAAGCCGCATGGGCCAACCCTCCTTGAGTAGTATCAAACGCATATCCGGCCGCCAGTGAAGCTACCGCAATACCCATTCTGGCCTCAAGATCGTGGGGTGTATGTACTACCCTGAAAGAGTGTTCAACAAGCAGTCTGATGGCTTGCAGAGCGAAGGATTCGGAGACTGTATTGGCGAATGGGCTGGTAATGCTCTCCACGGCACGACCGAGGATAGCGGCCACTCCAAAGGCCGTTTGCAAGGGAGAAACCGACTTCATCAATCTTGAATCCAAGATAGTCACATCAGGATACATGAAGTGGTGCTCAAACCGTAAGGTTCGTTCCTGTTCCCTATCGAACATATAGGCTACCTTCGATGCTCCACTTCCAGATCCGATGGTGGTGGGAACCAATACCAACGGTACATGTTTGGAAAAACCCTCCATCATATACCCTTCCCGCAAACGATAGGAATGATCTGCTTTTTGAAGTGTGAGCCTCAAGACCTTCGCAATATCCATCACCGCTCCACCACCTGCGGCGACAATCGCATCGTGTCCACCCTTTTCATATCTATCCATCAAGATAGCGACGGTCCCTCGATGGATCTCACGTGAAGAGAGCGGAACCACAGAAGACGGGAGCGGAATAGGAGAGGAGGAATTGCGATCCTTCCACCCCGCGAACAAAATGATCTCGGCACCATTGTCGGCCGCACCCTTGCTGATGATCACCAGTGGATGTGTACTCCCCAACTTTTCAACAATATGAGGCAAACGTTTGATTGCTCCCTCGCCTGAGATGGAAATCACATGATTGGAATAACTGGGATCGTCTTTTCGTCTCATTGGAGGCCTCCCTGTGGGGAGACCACATCCAATAATCGTTTAGCGTCATCAACAAGATCCTGTTGCTTGGAATACCGCTGGATATCAGCAATTGTTTGGGCATACAGCTCCCCAGTACCTTCTATACCAGCCAAAGTTATCCACGCCTTCATGAATTCACAAGGATCCATTCCCCCCAAGACTCCCTTTACCCGTTCAAAAAGGATTCCATCCTCCGTTCGACGTAGCAACTCGCACACCGAAGGGAGCAGTATCCCTGTGATCGTGGAACGACTCCCTCCATACTGTAAAAACACGGTTTCGAGAATTATGGAGAGGGGAGTCTCCTTGCGATTGATTGCTCCGACTCCCGCCGCATGACAAGCCTCGGCTACCAAAAGTGTGCAGTTGAGCCAACGACGCCCATTCTGGCGAGGATCCACCATCAACTCCAATGCTTCATGGAGATGGTGAAGTCCCGATTCGATGATTGCCCATGTAAGAGGATCTGGTTGGGACAAGATCGTGGTTAAAATATGGAACAGCGTGGAGACGACAGAACGAGCCAATCCTCCAGGGGTTACACGACGTGAGCACCTTCCATCCACAACCACATGTTTCAAGTTGATGTCCGTCTTCACGATTCCTGTCCCTTCAAAACAGAGGGAGTTCAAATATTCCGAACCATCACGCTCGCCAACTGGAACCACGATCATGGCAAGAGCTTGAGTGCGGGGTGCAAATTCCACAATCTGTGCCAATTTTGTGAATTCAGTGCTGCTCGGAAGCCCGGCAATCAAAGAAATCACCTTGCCAATATTCATGATCGTTTCATCACCCATCACGATGAGCCCATCATGACCGTGTCTATGGATCATTCTCCCGATCTTCCACATTTCTTGTGCATCGGTGGAGGAAGACAGCATATTGGAAACAGCATCCCACCCATAATCCTTACCAAGCACATGGGATGATAGCTTCCCTACGATACGTTGCACCTGGGGTTCTTCCCCATATATCCAAAATGGATTGATGATGCCATGGGAAGAAAGGATATTGGCTACTCCATCAAGTGGTCGCTTGTCGACCGTACTGGAAAAGGGAATGGTGAAGGTGGAGATTGTCGTCAACGTATCGCCCCCTTCCGGATGATTCGAGAAATTAGATATTTGCTGCGTCCCCGAAAATAGTGCTTTGGAAGACCCACATTGGGAGATACTTGCTTTGCTTTGCCAAACCCCATCACATAGGGGAGACTATTGCGTATCATCCTGAGGAAAGCCATCATCTGTGGACTATCTCCTTCAAAAAGAAGCTTTCTTTCGGCAACCATATGTTCAATTGTAGTTCTGGAGTGCAGGAAATCGCTACATGAAAAAGGGTCGGTACAATACAAACTTACCCCTTCGAATTGTCCATGGGGCTTCTCGATCCTTTTGAATGTCGAGGATTCTTTTCTATAGAAATGCTGCTCAATCTCGTTTCGGTTTCCCAGACTGAGGGAAACGACCGATCCTTCCGGAAACATTTCGAATTCGGTTTTCACATAGGCATCGAATCCAGCACATAAAGTGGCACCTTGCAATAGGCTTTCAAATTTGCTCACGAACCGGAGTCTTCCCATGATTTCGCTACCTCTCGAGTCATTCTACCGGTAGTGCTGAGGTTCTGCAAGGATGAACTTGGTTCTTCATGTTCCTTCATACTCGATGGACAGGGTGATCTTTTCACGATTGACAGTCTTGGGTGGTGTCGGTAGATTGTGTGATACAAGGGGTAACCGATGACGAAAGTAGGCGGGGGTAGGCAATATCTCGTAATCGACCTCGCGACCGAACAGTGGGATGTACACTTGATCCCCAACTCCATCATAGAAACACATATTGGGGGAGAGTCGTTAGGCCTCCATCTGTGGAAAGTATATGCCAAAGGTGTGACCAAACCAACAGACGAACCACTTTGTTTTGTGACTGGAGCCTTGGCGGGTTCTGATGCAATCTGTTCCTCCACGATGACGTTGGTAGGGCGTTCTGCTTCGACACATCTTGTAGAGACTTCGACCAAACGAACGAATTTTTCTTCTACCATGGTATCATGCGGTTGGCGGGCGATCATCTTGCTGGGTATGGCTAGAAGACAAATGACTTTACATATCTCATGCGATGACGTGCAATTCAAACCTTCGGAAAAACTGATCGGCAAGCAGACCGGTGAGGTGGAATCCTTGCTTGGTGAGGGAACCCGTTCTTCAGTGGTGTGTATTGGACCGGCTGGTGAACACGGAAGTGTCCATGCCTCCTTGGTCCACGAGGGAAGACCACTCGATAGATTCGGTTTTGGAGCTTCTTTGGGTGGGAAGCATATCAAGGCTCTGGTTGTCACAGAAGGACCGGTCTCATATTTACCTGCGAATGGGGAGTTGTATGCTGCTGCAAAGGATCGCATTCACAGATTGTTGGATACAAGCAATTATGTGAAGGAATATGCCCGATCCGGTCCCCTGGTATTGTTGGACAAGGCGAAGAAACGTGGTTTCGCTGCCGTCAACAATATGAGTCGGCGTACCGATCCGCGTCTATTTCACTTGGGTGGGGATGAATGTGCAAGGAGATTTGCCCTAGAGTCTATTGCGTTCGAGAAGTGTCCTGTCGATTGTGATAGGAATGTGATGCGCGCTGGAGGACAGGATACTCTGTTGCCGAATGCATTGGAGATGATGGCTTTGGGGTCAAATATCGGCAACTATGATCCTTCTCT
>CAYZJV010000020.1:17168-42450 GCA_964478945.1 uncultured Spirochaetaceae bacterium
ATGCATTGGAGATGATGGCTTTGGGGTCAAATATCGGCAACTATGATCCTTCTCTTGTGATGCAATGGCGATCAAAATGCGTTGATTTGGGTTTGGATCCTATTGCTGCGGGAATGATAATCGGTGAATTGATGGATTCTCAGACGAACAAGGTGCCGAAGGATGGGTTGTCATTGACATTTGGCGATACTGAACAGATCCCTCGGGTAATCGAGTTGTTGGGACGGAATCTTGTTTCGGATGGCAATTTCCGGGATGAGATTGCTGCTTCAAAGCGAAGTTCAAAAAGTTACCAGGTCCTTGGATTTGATGTGAATGGGTGGCAGATGCCCCCGTTTGATCCAAGGGGAGCATGGGGACAGGCCTTGTGTTCAGGGCTCAGGGAGGATTTCCCATTGGTCCTTGAGTCGGTATTCAACCGGAGTCGAGCTTCAAATGTAAAGTCTAGGGCCCGCCTTGTCGTACAACAAGAGAATCTTTTGGCCATGATGCGGTCTTTGGGGTTGTGCGATGATTTGATGATCCCTTTGGTATTTGAGGCGGGATATCTACACACCATGCTCAACAAAATTGGTCGTGATGGTAATATCAAGGTATGTGCTGATCTGATTTCAGGTTTTCTCGGTATTGGATTTTCAACCACGCAGGTCCTTGCCGCAGGTCGTCGTGCGATTGTGTTGAAACGGATCATCAATGGTGAGGACGCATATCCCATCAAGGTCCCCCTCCGTTTCACAATAGACCCGGAAAGCAACCATGGTAGCCCTTCGACTGTTCCATTTAAGCAGTTGGAAGATCACTATCGCCTTCTTAGAGCGTTGGATATTGGAGTTTTGTATGGTGAAGAGGGTATGTCCGAATAGGAGTTGCTTTCTACCATACCGGTACTGGAAAAGGGTTTTGCTGATCCTTTTGTTCGTATGTGTGGTTGGCGTGGTCTCCGCTGGACATCGTCCCACTGGCATTACCGCACTTATGTTCAATGATAGTGTGACGCTTGGTCTTTTTGATAATCCGGATGATCTTCGTTCCTATGGAATGCAATTCTCGTTTCGTCATAAGAGTGGATGGGCTGTGGACTCGTCATTGTTTGGCTTGACATTTCGTGAACGTGAGGGGGTTTCCGGCGGTCGCTATGATGAGTTCCTTATTCAAGGTCGACGTACTTTCGATAACCATTTTGGGAATATGGAAGAATCCAAGATGATGTTGTCCCTCTCTCCATTTGTCGGCATTATGCTTGCAGGTAATCTAGGATTGGAGAAGATACAAAATTTTGTGCATGGAGTGCTCGATATCAATGAACTGGATCTTCCCTATGAGAGTGGGGATGTCCGGTTTTCTCCCCATATCGGTGCAGATTTGTCCTTTGTGTACAGAGAGCCGGCTCCATGGTTTCCTGTTTCGGATTTGGTCTTTCGTGCAGAGGTTGGATTCCTGCATTCGTTTTCCTACGTTTCAATGGTGACTCCGAAGATTTCGATTGGGCACAATACCGAGCGGGTGAGTGACTTGATGATCGGGTTGGGATATTCGTGGGCCCACTCCTATGACGATTGGCTTTCCCATGAAATCGTCACAACAAGCGAGACCGGTGCGATTGCATTCCTTTCAGGGCATTTCGGAGTGTTGTCGTTCACCTACCAGTGGTTTTTGGAAGAGTTGCAGGGATATGGTGGCTTGGGTTTCGATATCGGTTTTGGCGATACTTTGTCTTGGGAACGTAGTGATGTGGTTCTTACCATGGGGATGGTGGGTCCAGGCAATATGACTTCCACTTCGTTGCGGTATATGGTGTTCGATGAGTTCGGTGTGTTTGCATCGAATATGTTCAAGATGGTTCCTCTGAGTGAGGATGAGCGGACTCGCGAGATCGTGTCGGTTTGGTTGGTGGGCGGGGATTACGAATTTCCTCGTTTGGATGTGGGATGGATGCGTCCGTACGCAACGATGGCGGGTGGGATCACCAGGGTTCTGGTGATGGAGGATGCTGTAGATTCCGTTGTGGATAGCAATGGTCGTGTGAGGGCTTTTTCGGAGGTGCGGTTTTCTGCCGATGCCTTGGTTGGGGTGCGGTTCTTTCCAGAGGGTATGTTGCAATATGATGGTGTGTCGTATGGGTTTGAGGTTGGTTTGGGGTTGATGTTCAATGATATGGATGATGTGTCGATGTATGATGGGTATGTGTTGGAATTGGTGGAGGTGTGGCGGCCTTATGTGAAGGTCGGAATCACCGCGGGGAGTCATTTGTAGTGATGACGAAAGTGGAGAATCCTTGGAATTATATTCTTAGTTTTTTCAATACATGTCCATTCGACAATTGATGTAGCGTAATTTCATCACGAGAGATCATTGCATAGGATGGAGAAGAGTGATCCCTAGGTGAAGATGCTGATCCGGGATTGAGGAGGATCGGTTGTTCAGGGAAGTGAATTAGTCTACTCCTATGCGAGTGGCCAGTTATGAAGATGTCGTTTTGGCCTAGAAAAATTGGCGCATCCTGCCAATCCTTGATCACGTGACCGTGTGTTAGAAAGACCGTATGATCGTCCATTTCCAGCACGGTATACTGTGGGGGGACCGGAAACCCATATTCATCGAATGTCCACATTGAATCACAATTTCCTCTTACCAAGGTGAATGGGATAACCACTTCCTTAAGTTTCATTCTATCGATTCCCAATCGTTCTAGACCCAGGTCTCCAGCAAAGAGAACATGGTCGGCGTCTTCCCTTTCAATACTTTCGAGAAGCAAGCCCAAGGCTTTTGTATCACCATGAAGGTCCGAGAACACCAAAATTCTTTCCATAGGGGTAGAGTATTCGATGTATTCCATCGAGGCAAGTATCCCTTTAAAGCTGTAGATAATTTGGTTTCCTGCTTCCATTGAATGGGATTTTTCGGTGAACTTGCAAAGGAGTCACCAAGACACAGTTCCAACAATCATTCCATTGTGGTGGTAGTGGTGTAAGTGAATAGAATGCCCTTCTTTGGAAGAAGTCTTTTCGTATCTCTTGAACTATTTTGCGCGGAATTCCTGCTGCTTCCGCATGTGATGTATCCGGGGTACGAATCCGATGGGGCTTGAAAAAATTATGGTACGCGATATAACAAAGGAATCTCTGGAAATTACGATTTGCCTCTCGTGGAAAACTGGTGGTCTCCCTTTGCCAATCCGCCAAATCGTTTCTCAATCTTCCATCTATATAGTTAACAGGAAAAAGTGGATTACGATGATCCCTCCAACATTTGGATGAAGTGATCATATGAGAAAAACGATTTGCCGCAATTTCTCTTCTGAGAGACTGGTTTCTTCTTATCTCCCTAGCATACATCTTCTTATCGTCACTATTGCATATGATTGTGGTTTTCGACCGATCCCGTTGTTCTACCAAATGCGAGAGATGGGTAACCAACTCTCTGATGGATTTGGTGAAGGCTCCTCGTTTCCAGAGACCAACTGCATCGAAGTATTCTCTCCTTCTTTTCTGATAGGCATTCATCTTGCCTGCTCTTCGAAAGATGACTTGGGTAACCATGCTTATATACTGGGAATACTGTCCAACAGAAATATTGTAGTTGTTCGGTTGGTACTGGCTTCCAGTAAAGTTCTGCATTCCGTCGATCGCAATATCTTCTCTGGTATGTAGGTATGAGTTCGCTTTGATGATGGCGGACATCGCTTGGCGGGATATAGTCTGCAATTTCTGGGCGATGGTTCGTGTCGTACAGTGGTAATGGTCCGCCAACGCCCTTTGACTGAATCCATTTGAATAATGGAAAAGTAAATCCTGCAAGTCGATGTCTATCCTTTTGGCATAGTAATCGGTGAAGAACATTCTTTCAGAAAAGGATTTTCCACAGCTTTTACACAAGTATCTTTGTACCTTTCCGTGGGCACTGGAGTGGTACCATCCTCGTTTCATATACCACGGAAAATTGATAGGGATTTTGTTTTGATGGTATTCACACTCCGGATTGGGACAAAAAGATGGAATGAATGGTTTCTCTTTCAAGTACTCCTCCACTCGAAAGAACGGCTTCCAGTTCTCAAACACTTCACTTTCAAGCTCCATTCTTGTCATCACTAGGCATTGCCCCAACCAAGATACCGTTCTACAATGCATCAGGAGGAACCCATGGAAACCACCAGCTTCAAAGCCAGTGATTCGAAAAAAATCATCTATCGTATTTGGATACCCGAGAACAATCACATTCACTCCATAGTCCATATCTTCCATGGAATGGCAGAACACAGTGCTCGTTACGAAAGGTTCGCAAATTATCTCAACGGCTTGGGAATAGCAGTATACGCCCAAGATCACCGTGGCCATGGAATGACAGCCAGCGATGAAGAACTGGGCTGGTTTGCCGAAAAGAACGGCTGGAAACGGGTATTGCAGGACGGCTACGAACTAGATCAAATTATTGCCAAAACATATCCAGGAAAAGATATATTCCTCTTTGGCCACAGTATGGGATCGTTTATGGTCAGAAGTCTCATCACTCAACATCCTTCACAATATACCGGAGCCATCATATGCGGTACCAGCTCCGGTCAAGGCTTCCTTGGCTTCGCGGGAAAGATGCTCGCACGCATCAGATCCCTTCGCAACCACGGACACAACCCCGACCTCCTGTTGGACAATTTGAGCTTCGGCTCCTTCGGTAGGGACATCCAACCGCAGAAGACGACGTTCGACTGGCTGAGCCACGATGAGGACGAAGTCCAAGCCTATGTGGACGATCCCCTCTGTGGATTCGTGTGTACCACCCGATTCTTCATCGACCTACTCGATGGAATAGCAATGGCCAACAACAAACGCCTTATGCGAAGGATCCCAAAGGACTTCCCCTTGTACATCATCAGTGGATCCATGGACCCTGTCGGAGCATATGGAAAAGGGGTCCAAAAAGTGTATGAAGCCTACCTGGCCTCAGGTTTGAACGAAGTGAGGTTCGATCTGATCGAAGGGGCGAGACACGAACTGCTCAATGCAATCAATCGAGAGGATATCCACAAGATGTTGGGACAATGGCTTGAGCAACACAAGTCGCGAAGAAATCGATGAAAACCCGCACCTAGAAGCAAGGAAGGAACGGACCCAAACGTGAAACAAAGAACCCACACAAAAGCCAACCAAAAGAAATCCGAACCCATCCACAAACGCTTGATCGTGTTCCTGGAAGTATGGTACGGGAAGTTCCTCAAGGACCGCATATCCATACTCGCTTCCGGAATTGTGTACACCACACTCATCTCGATCGTTCCATTCGTCTCCTTTCTTGTCGCATTCCTCTCTCTGTTCAATGTCCTTCAGCCTTTCTATACCCTCCTCGCCGACCTTTTCACATCGATTTTCGGTGAAGCAGCAGGAGGACAACTGGTCGACATGATTGAACAATTCAGCCGGAATGCCAGTGGATTGGGCATATTCGGATTGGTATCATTCATCGTCACCTCCATTCTGCTGTTCAATAAAGTATGGTCGGTGGTGAATCAGCTGTACCGGTCAGCCCAGACAAACATGAATGTGGTGAAACGTTCCATCGGTTTCTTGACGGTATTGATCATCGGAGCCATTCTTCTCGGTTCCTACATAAGCATCAAATCATTGCTCAGTTCTTGGGCAGTGGGGATTTTTGGATGGACATTGCGGGACAATACCGTATTGTTGGTGATTCGATTCCTAGGACCCTGGCTCATCGGATGGTTGTTTCTCTTTCTTATCATCAAGGTCGCTCCCAATGCGAAAGTTAGTTCAATCAGCGCATCCATCGGAGCTCTTGTGGGAACAGCCGGAATGTATGTGGTCAACGCACTCTTCTCAATGTTGATTGCAAAAGGATTCGATTACTCGGTTATCTATGGCTCCTTCGCGGCAATATTCCTTTTCCTTCTTTGGATCTACATGATATGGATAGTGATCCTTGGAGCTGTCGATATCAGTTATGTGCACCAATACCAACCGGAGAAGACCACATTGGCAAAACCGGTCTCTCCCGCGGAACAATTGGCCAATGGAGTCAATGTGATGATGGTGATAGGACAAAAATATCGAAACGGGGGTGGAGAGACCAAGATCCGGGATATCACCGATCGTCTCCTCATGAATGAAAAACAGCTGTTTGCGGTGCTAGATCTTCTCGTGGACAAGAAATTCATCATCGCAACGAATCCCACCAGAACCGCATATGTTCCCGCACGACCCTTGGATGATTTGAAAGTGATCGAATTGGTTCAGGTGCTCTATGGAGAAGTCTACTTGGAACAGAATCTCGATACGATCGGCGATTCGATCGCCTCACAAATCAATGCCCGGGGGATTCGTACACTTGGGAATCTCAGCGTGGCGAATCTAGTCGAGCGAGTCTGAAGGAGAGGTGAATATGGAACACACAGGCAATCTGATCCATGAAAAGATAGATACCCTAGGATGGCCGGCTATGCCGGATCCCTTTGATCGTGACCAGACGGTATGGATATGGCCGCGAAGCCGCATTCGAGCATACGAACAGACCAATCCCCGGAATGCCCATGGGGAGGGGTACTTGCACTTTCCCTATGCGCTTGCAGTGTTCGATGGGAGCGATAGGCATATTCTCAGTGTGGTGTTGGAGCAGACCGACTTCAGGGTCTTGTCCCAAATGACGGGAGAAAGGATCAGTGATCTTTCAGGAGGAATCAAGGGACACCTTTCACCATTGATGTTGGCGGGTTATGATGCGAACGGACACGATGAGTTCGGGCTATACGAAGGATCTCTTGTTCGTGAAGCGGTAATGGAACAGTTGGTTGATCTGGTCGCCGACAAACTGGATTTGTGGGATGAACCGATGAGGAAAAACATCTGAACTCAACCACACTCGAACTGACATTGACACTGGATTCGCCTATGCGTAATGTGGTGCGGGGGAGGATGGTATGACAATGATTGGATCTCGTACAGCTCACAACAAACCCTTGAGGGTACTCTCGATCATTATCGCGGTTGGTGCGTGTATCGCTTCGATCGTCGGGTTGCTGGATTATCAGGCCGACACATCGATACCAACAAGTATTTCCACCATGTATGGGGAAACTGTGTACCTTGATGGAAGTGGACTCTATGCCCGTGATTCCATCTCTAGTGCTGCCCAAGCGAGAGGGCAGGACCTGGTCACGCTGTTTGTGGGGGTGCCGATCCTTTTGATTGGGATGTGGTCGGCATCTCGTGGTGATCTTCGTGGCAAGATGCTGCAATCGGGCGCCTTGGGGTATATGCTCTATACATATGCAACCTACTCTTTTCTTTGCATGTACAATATGTTGTTTCTCTTGTATGTGGCTTTATTCGGGAGTTCTCTTTTTGCCTTTATCATGGCTTTCCGTTCATTCGGTCCCCACGAAGTTGCCGATGCGTTGAAGGAACGGTATCCGAGAAGATTCCTCAGCTGGTATCTGATTGGAATGGGAGTTTTGCTGGCGCTCATGTGGATAGCCAGGATTGTCCCTGCGATGATCGCAGGGAAGCCTCCGATAGGTCTTGAACACTATACCACTTTGGTCATCCAAACGTGTGATCTTGCCGTAGTGGTACCGGCGGCGATCACTACCGGGGTATTGTTCCATAAAGGAAATGCGTTGGGGGCGACCTTGGCTGCTGTCTTGTTTGTCAAACTTGCGACCATGGCGGCCGCATTGTTCACCATGATGCTGATGATGCATCTTTCTGGTGTAAAGTTGTCTTTGGTGGAGCTCGTGATCTTCTCCATTCTGCTTTCAGTGGGGATTGTTTCTTCACTGATCATGTTTTTTTCAGTGGGGAACCGTAGATCTGGATGAATCGGTGTTTCCCGAACGCATACATGAAGCACAAATCCCTGTGACATAGAGGGTATGGGTTTTCACCTTTAGGCCCAATTCCTCTTCGTATCCGTTCAACATCGACTCTATTCTACAATCCCCCAAGTCGATGAATGTGTGGCATTGTTGGCAATGGAACCAATGATGGTGGCCAGTAATGGGGCCGTCGTCATCGATGGCGGTGTAGTACCGTTCGGTTCCATGCTCGGAACAATGGAGTACGAACGATTGGGCATAACCATGATCCTCCAAATAATGGAGTGTTCGATAGATTGTTGCTTGATCGCATCTATGTGTTGTTCTATTCGCCACATCGGTGGCCGAGAGTGGCTGGGTTGCATTCTTAAGTACCTGCAGTATCGATTCCCTTGCTCTCGTCATCTTTTTGCTCCTTCGCTGTGCCTTGTTTTCCCTGATATCATTCTGATGACCGAAAACGAAAGAAATACCGCACCGGCAAATACCACTACCATTGCTCCTACCGGGAGGTCGAAGGCCCAGCCCGTGACAAGTCCTCCAAATGAAAAGATGGAGGAGTATACCCAAGCGAGGATCATCATACCCAGCATGTTTTTGGCAGAGAATCCGGCTGTTCCGGCAGGAAGGGTCAGCATTGCAATCACCATTACGATTCCGACAAACGTTTGCAGGAGGACGATCGCGATCGCGGTCACACTGAGGAGGATCAAGAATACCATGTGTGTGGAGATTCCCTTCACTTGTGAAAATTCATCGTCGAACGAGGTTGCTTCCAGCTGGGGATAGAATCGCCATACCAAACCAATTACCACCACATCGAGAATTGCCAACAATAGAAGATCCCGCTCCGAGATAATAAGAATGTTGCCGAAAAGATAGCTGGTCGGGTCGGTGTATCCTGGAGTTTTTGCCATGAACAGGACTCCGATGCTCATTCCGATGGCCCATATCGCATTGATCACCGTGTCTTGACGTTGCCGTGCCCGCATCGAGACTAATCCGATGATGAGGGCTGCAAGGATGGCGAATACGATTGCTCCGGCGATCGGGGATAGTCCCGGGATACGTCCTGTGGTCGACAGATAGAGTGCCATTCCTATCCCTCCAAGTACCGCGTGGCTTATCGCACCTGCCAGACCTGCGATTCTCTTGACGGTGACGATGGTCCCGAGTGTCCCGAACAAGATCGAAGAGAGCAGGCCTGCAAACAATGCATTTCTCACGAACGACATCGATGGGTCAAACAATGCGGTGATGAATCCCTTCATGTGTCTTCTCCTTGGGAACAACAGCAGGTATCTGCTATGGTACTGTCGTGCAATACCTTCAGAGCTTCTCCACCAAACAGTTGCGCGGGAGCTTCTTTTGTGGGCTCGATTCTATGTTGCACCACGTTTCTCCCAATTTTTGAAGGAACCACATTTCCCACACAGAGAACTCGATCTGTAAGGGATGATACGAATCCGGTGTCGTGGGTGACGATGAGTATGGTCGTATTGCCCTTGAGTGATCCCAATGCTTTGAACAGTCGTTTTTCACTTTCTGCGTCCATGTTTGATGTAGGTTCATCGAGGACCAACATCTCAGGTGCCGCACTCAAGGCTCTTGCCACAAGGACTCTGCGTCGTTGTCCCCCGGATAGTGCATGGTAGGGGCGTTGGGCGAGATCGGAGAGTTCCATCGTTTCGAGCGCTTTGGCCACTGCCGCCTTATCTTCATTCGAGTAGGTCCGTTTGAAGGGTTTGAGTCTTCCCATTCTCACCACTTCTTCCACCGATATGGGGAATGTAGGATCGTAATCGGCATGTTGGGGGACATATCCGATTCGTTCGCGACCTGTTTTGGCGGTGGTTCCGAATAATCTGATGGTTCCGGATGTAGGAAAATTGAGTCCGAGCACCAGTTTGAGGATGGTGGTCTTACCTGATCCATTGGGTCCTACCAGTGCAACGAATTCTCCGTGGTGGATATGGAAGGAGGCTTCCTCGAGAACCGGTACATTTGCATAGGAAAACGCCACGTCTGAGAATTGGAGCACGATTGGATTGGTGGGATGGGATGTGGTTGGAGTGCTGTGCTTCATTGGTCTTGTCCTGGGCCCATTGCCTTCAGCGTCTCTCCGATGGTACGTATGTTTTCCATCCAGTCATAGGCGAGAGGATCCAGAGGTACCACTTGTGCTCCAATGGCTTCAGCCACATTCCGTGCTGCGTTCACTGGGAATTGGGCTTGTACGAAGATGATCGAGACGTCTGCGGCTCTTGCTTCATTGATCAATCGGGTGAGGTTTTTGGCGGTCGGTTCTTTTCCTCCGGTTTCAACTGCCTTTTGGATGATTCCGAATTCATCGAATAGGTATCCAAATGAGGGATGATAGACAAATACGGTTGATCCTGCCAAGGAGGAAAGTTCTTGTGAAAGTGCTTCGAACAATCCATCGATTTCCGCAATGAATGTTGTGAGTTTCGTTTCATATTCGGGTGCATGTGTTCCATCGATTGTCGTGAGGGCTTCGGCAATGTGTTTGGCCATGATCTTCATTGGCTCCCGGCCGAGCCAGGTATGTCTATCAATGTTTGTTTCGTGGATTTCCATTTCTTCCTGGTGATCTTCCGCTTCATGGTCATGTTCTTCCATTGTCCGGAATTTCACTCCATCCGTTCCATCGATCACCAGTAGATCGGGATACATCGAACGAATCTTTGGAATGAGAGCCGTTTCAAAGTCGGTGCTGCTGGTGATCCAAACGTCTGCATCCGCGAGGGTGGCCATTTGTCTTGGGGTAGGTTCATAGGAGTGGGGATTTTGACCAGGTCCAACGAGTACAAGAGTTTCTACAAGGTCGCCTGCGATTCTATCCACCACATAGGCTTGTGGGACAATGCTCACCACCACAGTTGGTTTCTCTACGGCGGGAGAGCTGGTTGTTTCACTGGATCCTCCCGCCGACAAGGGGGTGAGTGCCAGGTTCATCAATAGTATCGGCAATATGAAAGATTTCTTCATCGGTTTTCTCCTGAGTTGAAATATACGCAGGGATTTTGGATAATGCAAGTCATTTGCAAATATTTGGACTATACAAGAGGGAATCCGATGTACACAATGGGGTATGGACAATGGAATTGTACTCGAGCGGTTTGTATATGTGGAAGATATGATGGTCGAGCGGCTGTTTGCTTTGAAGGGATCGGTCGAAAGTAGCGATGGAATCGACAGTTGTATCGATTTGGACAGTAGATTGAACTTTTCCGATGGTCTGCACTCCCTTATGGTTGCCTCATCGAATGGCGAAGTAGTGGGAATCGCCTCAATATTTGCCCCAAGGAGAGAAGAGGGGGAGATTGCGGTGTGTGTGGATCTTCCGTTTCGGAGGAAAGGTGTGGGTACCTCTCTGGTCCATCTGGCACTGGATGAGCTGCGGACGCATCGTGTGGAGAAGGCTTTGCTTGTCTGCGATGAAAGGTCTCAGGGTGGCAAACGGTTTGTTGAGGCTTGCAATGGTGTGCCGCTGTTTCATGAGTATGGGATGCGTTTGACTGCGCATGTGCCTGGTGTTGTCCCGGAGGGGTTTTCAGTACGCCTTGCCGAGTATGGGGATGGAGGGAAGATGGCAGCGATATGTTCGTCGGCATATGGGGATGAATATGCCTCTTCTTTGGCTTTCATCAACACTTCCATGGATGCGGTCGGGAGAAGAGGGTATGTGGGGCTTCTCCATGGGAGGATCGTCGGTATGTGCTTTGTGGGTTTCCACAGTGATGTGTTGTCTTTGAATACAGTGGCGGTTGATCCGGCTTTTCAGGGCATGGGTTTGGGGAAGGCTTTGATTTCGCAGGTGATTGAGCTTGTGTCTTCCCCTCGTCTATCGCTGGTATTGGATGTGGACAGCACCAATTCAAAGGCTTTCGGACTTTATCGTGCGCTGGGTTTCTCTGTGGAGAAGGATATCGCCTACTATGGTGTCGATATTCACTTCGGTGATCGGATTTGAAGATATGCTGTAAGTAACTGTGCAAGGGTGTGTTCCTCAGGGGGTCCTTTCACATATCCTGCTATCGTTCCATCGGAGAGTATCAGTGCTACTGTTGTCCTGTCGTCCAATGGTATGCCGGCTTGGTCAGCGAATTGGTTGGTGTCCTTGATGAAGATCACTGCCGCGCGGTTGGCTTCCACATATTCCCCATAGCTTTTTGCGATGCCTCGACGGATCAATCCCTTCACGAATCCCGGGGCCTCTATGATGGGGAAGTGGTGAAATTCCAGTTCTGCAAGGGTTCCTCCTGCTTGTCGTATCATGCGTTCCCAATCAAGCAGTTGCTTTTGTTGGATTTCTCCGCTTTCACGGGTGGTGCCCATTGCGATGCCGAATAGGGCAGGGCCGTGCTTCACTATATCGTCGGGAAATGTGAATTTTTCTCCATTGATGAATTCTGCTTCTGTTTGGATGAAGGTTCCTCCCGCAAGGGTTGCGGTGATGCTCAGGATCGTCAGTAGTGTGGTGAGTGTCTTATATGTCCCATGTTTCATGATGTTTCTCCATCTGGCTTGGGTTTTCGTGTTTTGTAAGAGAAGATTCTCCATAGCTGTATGATTGCCAACGGTGATAGTGATCCCATTGCCACAAGTCCCCATTGAACGGGAGAGAGCGGGGATGTCTCCAACACCCTGTTGAAGAAGGGGACCTGTATGGCAATGAATTGCAGCACGCTCGAAATGATCAGTGAGATGATGAGAAAGCGGTTGTGCAATATGCTGCGGTCGAGACCGAAGGAGTTCTTTTCCCGTACGTTGAATATATGGGCGAGTTGTCCGAATGCCATGGCGGAGAAGGCGATTGTACGAGCACTGGTTTCGTTGGATCCGGTTTTCAGTGCAACCATGAATACTACCAAGGCACCGAGGCTCATCAAGGCTCCATTGCCGAGTACTTTGGTGAGGAATTTGCGGGTGACGATTGCTTTTTGCGGATTCCGTGGTTTCCGTTTCATCACTCCGGCTTCACCCGGTTCCCAGGCGAGAGACATTGCAGGCAATACGTCCACCACGAGATTGAGCCATAGTATTTGGAGTGCAAGGATCGGCATCGGCAATCCCAGGATGATAGTGAAGAATACTACGAAGATTTCAATGAAGTTGCAGGAGAAGAGGAAGTAGATGAATTTCTCGATGTTGTCGAATATTATCCTTCCTTCCTTTACGGCATCCACTATCGTGGAAAACCGATCGTCCGTGAGGATCATGTCGGATGCTTCTTTCGCGACTTCTGTTCCGCGTATTCCCATCGCCACTCCGATATCGGCTCCATTCAGTGCCGGTGCGTCGTTTACTCCATCGCCTGTCATCGCGGTGATTTCATTCGCTGCGTTCAATGCATGAACGATCTGTAGTTTGTTTTCGGGTGAGACACGGGCGAATATCGAGGCGGAAGCGATTTTTTTGGTCAGCTCCTCTTCTGACATTTTGTCCATTTCCCTTCCTGTGATGACATCTTCAGCAGTATCCATCCCAATTTTACCTGCTATGATTTTTGCCGTCTTGGGGTGGTCTCCTGTGATCATGATTACTCTGATGCCGGCCTGACGGGCTTCCCTCACCGCTTGTTCGACATCTGTTCGTGGTGGGTCGATGATACCGACAAGTCCGAGTATGTCAAATCCATCCGATAGTGCTTTTCTCATGGATGTTTCGCTTCCATTGCCTTCATAGTTGGGTATCGTGGCAATGGCAAGGACTCTCAATCCTTGTTCGGTAAGGTTGTCGTTGGCTCGTCCCAACGGTTCTGTCTGTTGTTTTCCACGCTTCGACAGTTCAAATAGAACGTCGGGAGCTCCTTTTATATAGATGGATTTTCCTTGTTCGTGGGTATAGGCGGTTGCCATGTATTTTGCTTTTGAATCGAATGGAATTTCTCCGATTCGGCGATAGGTCGAGTCCTCCATCTCATTACGATCGAGCGAAATCTTTCTTCCCAGTACCACCAAGGCTCCTTCGGTGGGATCTCCTACCACTGTATATTCGTCTTCGTGGACCAGGGATGCGTTGCTTGAAAGGACTCCGGCTTGGATGAAGGAGAACAATGCTGAATTTCTTTCAACCTGTACCTTCTCATCTTTGTTGAGAATCGCTCCTTCGGGTTCGTAGCCATTGCCTTCGACCGTAAAGGATGATCCCCCGGTGAGGAATATGTCGGTGACGGTCATTTGGTTTTCGGTGAGTGTTCCGGTCTTGTCTGTGCAGATCACAGTGGTGGAGCCCAAGGTTTCCACAGCGGGGAGGCTTTTCACCAGTGCATGGTGGTTCGCCATGATACGCATTCCAAGGGCCAGTGTGATGGTGGATACTGCGGGAAGCGCTTCCGGAACCGCGGCAATTGCGAGGATGATGCCTATCTTGATCATTTCATATACTTGTTGACCGGTAACTATGCCTACGATGCTCACCACAAGTGCGACTATCGCGGAGATGACGATGAGAGTCCTTCCGAGACGTGCGAGTTGCTCCTCCAGTGGGGTTTGGGAATCCTCCTCTTGGCCCAGCATCTCACTGATTCGTCCTATCTCGGTCTTCATTCCTGTACCGGTGACTACCACGTAGCCATTACCTCTGGTCGCTGCGGTTCCCGCATATACCATGTTCTTGCGGTCTCCCACAGGTATGTCGTTTTCTTCGAGTGTTTTGATATTCTTTTCGGTTGGTTCCGATTCACCTGTCAATGTGGATTCGTTGGTAGCCAAGTTCGAGGAACGGATGAGTCTACCGTCGATGGTGATGGAGTCCCCTTCTTCTATGAACACCAGATCTCCAGGTACGATTTCGGAGGAATCGATTTGGCGCAATGTTCCGCCTCTGACCACTTTCGCGACGGTTTTTACCATATTCTGCAGTGCTTGAACCGATTTCTGGGCTTTGTATTCTGAGATGAAGCCTGAAAGGACTGCGATGAGGATTGCTACGATCACTGCGATGCCTTCCACGGTATCGCCCATGAGAAATGCCACAACCGATGCGATGACCAGAAGGTAGACTATGATGTTGTTGAGGTTGGCAAGCAATATTCTCAATGGAGAGACTTCCTTTCCGGTTTCTATGGAATTCGGTCCGAATTCTTGTAATCGACGTTCAGCTTCCTGTTCGCCCAATCCGTCTTCACGGTGGGTTGCATGTAGTGCAACGATCTCTTCTTCCGAATAGGTGTATGGTGGTCGTTCCAAAGTTGTTCCTCCTGCAGGGGTGTACTTGGTTGGGAGTATAGCATGCAATTCCATGGTGGGTGAACATTTCCCCTTGCTTTCAATTGGTCTCCATGTTAATCTGTTTAAGTAGATGCTTAAATGGATTGGAGGTGACCATCATTCCACAATTGTATGAAGTGATGAAGGCTTTGTCGGATCGAACTCGGTTCAAGATAGTACAGATGTTGCTTGTACGGGATTTTTGTGTCGGTGGACTTGCAAGGACATTGGGTATTTCAGAAGCGGCTGTCTCACAACATCTCAAGCTTCTCAAGGATACGGGGATCATATCCGGGGTGAAGGAGGGGTACTTCATGCACTATGCGGTTGAGCGTGAAGTTCTCAAAGGTCTTGCAGGAGCTCTCAGTGGTATGGTGGATATGAAGCGCGAAGGGGCTGGAGAATGTCGACCCCGTTCATGGGAGACTTGCGCGCTTTGTAATTCGAAGCATCCGATAATTTGAATCCAGCAGATGGTGTAGGAATGCAAGGGAGGTATTGGGTATGAGAAATGTTGATGTATTGGTGGTGGGTGGTGGAGCATCTGGTCTTCAAGCAGCCATCACCACGAAATCCACGTATCCCGAGAAGGAAGTTATTCTGTTGAGGAAGGAGGAGCAAGTTCTCATACCGTGTGGTATTCCGTATATCTTCGGTAGTCTGGAGGATAGTGAGAAGGATATTCTTCCCGATAAGTTGTTGACCAGCGTGGGTGTCGAGATCATGATCGATGAGGTCATCGATATCAATGTCGCCAATCATGAATGCCGGACTCACGAGGGAGAATCCTTCATCTACGGTAAGCTCATCTTGGCGTTGGGTTCGATTCCTACCCGTCCGAAATGGTTGAAAGGCGCCGAATTGGAGAATGTTTTCACGATTCCGAAGAATAAAGTCTATCTCGATGAGATGGTGAAGAAGATTTCAGATTTCAAGAGGATCGTGGTTGTTGGTGCAGGTTTCATCGGGGTCGAGGTGTCCGATGAGTTGAACAAGAAGGACTTCGCTGTCACGTTGGTGGAAATTGAGAAGACCATTCTCAACAAGGCTTTTGATGAGGAGTTCGGGAGGATTGCTGAAGACTTGCTCAAGGAACGGGGTGTGGATGTGATCACCGGTGAAGGTGTCTCAGAGATTCTCGGCGATGATGGGAAGGTTTCCACCGTGGTACTTTCCTCTGGAAGGCAACTTGAGGCTGATGCGGTGGTGCTTTCGATGGGGTATGTGCCCAATACTGCAGTTGCTGCGAAAGCGGGGATTGAGTTGAACGAATTCGGGTTCATCAAGACATGCGAGTATATGCGGATTTTACCATGTTCAACCGATATCGTGGCGGTTGGGGACTGTGCTGAAAAGCGTGACTTCATCACAAGGAAGCTTGATCGTACGATGCTGGCCTCCACAGCTTGTGCGGAAGCTAGAACCGCGGGTATGAATCTCTATACCCTAAGTCCCTGCAAGCCTTTCACCGGAACGATCGCCATCTACTCTACTGCCATTGGTGCACACGCTTTTGGGACCGCAGGTATCACGGAAGCCCGTGCCATTCAAGAGAATTTTGCGATTGTCAGTGGAAGTTTCACTGGAATGGATACCCACCCGGGTAATATGAAACATTCTCACAAGCAAACGGTGAAATTGATTGTCGCCGAAGATTGTGGAATGATTCTTGGTGGAGAGGTGTTCGGTGGTTATAGTGCCGGTGAGCTCACCAATGCAATCGGGTTCCTGATTCAGAACAGGGTGACGGTGAAGATGCTGCTCACCATGCAGATCGGTACACAGCCTCTGTTGACAGGTTCTCCTGCTGGTTATCCTCTGATCAAGGCTGCGGAGGTGATCGTGAAGAAGATGCGTAGCTGATAATATCCATGCTCGTTTGATCGGGGAGTGGTCGGGCCGTTATGGTGGCACGGCACACTCCCTTTTTCCTGAGGGGGGTTCCATGTTGGAGATATTTGGACCGGTACCATCACGAAGACTTGGTCATAGCCTGGGGATAAACAATATTCCACCTAAACATTGTTCCTATTCCTGTATTTATTGCCAGTTGGGGTCGGCATTACATATGTCGGTACAGACGGAAACGTTTTTTCCTCCCAAGAATCTTGCGGATGCCGTTGAACGGAAATTGGAAGAGGTCAACGATTCTGGTGCGACCGTCGATTATCTTACGATTGTTCCTGACGGAGAGCCTACATTGGATAGGAATCTTGGTGAATTGATCATGTTGCTCAAGCGGTTTCCCGTTCCGGTTGCGATCATTTCGAATGGAACGTTGGTAGTGCAAGACGATGTCCATGACGCGTTGCTGTTGGCCGATTGGGTCTCCTTGAAGGTTGATGCGATTACCGAAAAGGTGTGGAGGACGGTGGACCGTCCACATAAGATGCTCGACCATGGGAAGATCCTTTCCGGTTTGGAACGATTTTCCAAGGATTTCAAAAAGAAGCCAGATAAAAAGCTGGTTACGGAGACCATGTTGGTTGAAAATGTGAATACCGCTGAAGATGAACTTCGACTGCTATCCACATTCGTCGGGGAGTTGCGTCCCGATTGTGCCTACCTTTCGATTCCCACAAGACCACCGGCGGTGTCGACCGTGCTTCCTGCCACAGAATCCTCCTTGACCAAGGCGTATGCCTTGTACGGCAGGCAAGTCGATAGGGTCGAGTGCTTGATCGGGTATGAAGGGAATGCCTTCCGGAATTCGGGTAATTCCAGGGAAGATCTGTTGAGTATCACGGCTGTACATCCGATGAGGGAAGATGCGGTCGAGGAACTCTTGGAACGGAATGGGAGTGAATTCAATATTGTACGTCAATTGGTGGATGAACATCTGATCGCCATTTCCGAATACGGAAAGGAGAGGTTCTACATGCGTGTATTTCCCAGGTTGCACGGAAGGTTTGGAGGCTCTGGTTGTCCATGAAGATCGATGGGATGATATTCGATACGTTTGCCGATGAGGCTGCGAAGGTGAAGGTTGAACAGATTGTCATTGGTCTGGGCTATTCCGCTGTCTTGTTGGATGATGGTCGTTGTGGATTATGCTGTACACTAGCGGGTAGTGCTGGTGGGTGTCTGGTGAACAAGGATCCAGTCGATTACGAACAGCGCAGTGCGATTGAGTTGCTCAAGCTCATACGAAGGGATGCATTGTTGTCTCGTGTTCTCGCCATCGCGACAGCCAATGCCTTGAATCAATCGTATGCGGATGGTTGTTCCGATGACAAGGGAAATCTCATATCCGACTTGCACTTGAAGAGAGGTGACAAAGTTGCCATGGTGGGACACTTTGATCCGGTGACAGCCTATTTTGAACGGAATGGGATTTCTTTGGGAAGTTATGATTTGGGGAAAGATATTGGAGACGAAGAAAGCTTCTACAGATGGGTGGTCGATGAGGCCGATGCGATGGTGCTCACCGCCACCAGTGTGACAAACGGAACCACAGAAGAGGTATTTGAGCACTTGCAGGGGAAAGCCTTTCCGATCGCGATGATGGGTCCCTCGACCATAATGCGTCCCGAGGTATATGCAGGTTCACCGATTTCCATCTGTGCCGGAAGTGTGGTGCTTGATCCTGATTCTGTGATCAGGGTGGTTCGCAATGGCAAGGGGACGCGGGATATTTTGAAGCATGCACGAAAGGTGCAGCTTTTTCTCAAGTAGCCGATTTTTTTTCGTGTGGGTATATTCAAAGCAACTCTTACGTATGAAGGGGAAGGCTATGAGCGACGTACATGTGTATCATACTTCTGTGCAATGGAGTACTCGGAGAAAGGGAAAGTTGGGTTCGATGGGTATGCCCAACATAGAGGTTGCGACTCCACCGGAATTTCCAGGTGGGCATCCCGGCATATGGTCCCCGGAGCATTTGTTTGTTGGCGCGGCCGAGATTTGTCTCATGACTACATTCCTTTCCTTGGCTGAGAAGGCCAAACTTCGATTTGCAAACTATACTTCCGAAGCCGAGGGTTTTTTGGAAAAGACCGAAGGAGAACTTCGGTTCACCCGTATCGTATTGTATCCGAAGGTGGTGGTGGAAAGGGAAGAGGATGTGGAGAAGGCCCATAAGTTGCTTGAGAAGGCAGAGAAATATTGTCTCATCTCCAATTCGATGAGGACCGAGGTCTCCATCCAACCTACGGTCATCGCCAAGCGGAATAAGTGATGTTTCCTACAGTAGGTATATTTCCTTTTCGATGAAAAGATCGACAAGCTGGGGGTCGAATTGTGTTCCCGAACAGAGTTTGAGTTCCTCGACCGCGAGTTCTGTGGGCAATGCACTGCGATAGGCTCTATTGCTGGTCATGGCATCATATGAGTCGGCAAGGGTCACGATCCTGACATCAAGTGGGATTTCATTGCCTTTCAATCCATCGGGGTAACCCTTCCCATCCATCCTTTCATGGTGACTTCGGATGATCGGGCGATATGCTTGGAACATCTCTATATGTCCGATTATTCGTTCTCCGGAGACCGGGTGCATGCGTATGAGTTCCATTTCTTCCTTCGTGAGTTTGTCTTTTTTATTGAGGACATCCTCGGCTATTCCAATTTTTCCGATGTCGTGAAGTAGTGCGCCTCCTTCAAGTATCGCGAGTCTTTCTTCGGAGAAATCGAGGGCCTTGCCGAGTGCGATAACGATGTTTCGTACTCTGTGGCAATGTCCTTTTGTGTAGGCATCCTTTTGTTCGATGGTTTCGGAGAAGGCTTCCAGTGTGGCTCTGGTGGTATTCTTGAGTGCATTGAGGGCTTGGCGCAATTCAGCTTCCAGTTCTTCCTGGTGGTTGCGACTCTGTTCGAATGTTGCCATTCTTTCACGATGCACAAGTGATTTGGTGAGCGTCCGATCGATACAGTCCAGCAGTGTGTCTCGTCGTACCGGTTTTGTCAAATAATCCGAGGCTCCCGCACGTATCGCCTTCATGCCGGTGTCGAGGTCGTTGAATGCCGTGAGCATCACCACCGGCAGCGATGGATGTCGTCGTTGGATCATTTCGAGCATGTCGAATCCAGAGGGACCCGGCATTTTTATATCCAGAAGGACAAGGTCGACATGATCTCCTTCGGATTCGAGGACTCCCTTCAGTTCATGTCCATCTTGGCATGGGGTTACTTGATACCCTTCCTTGGTGAGAAACAGTTGGAGCACTTTACGAATTGCAGGATCGTCATCTGTCGTCACTATATGTCTAGTCATCGATCTTTTCTCCACAGGGACGCTTATGTGGCGACCACACCATCGGTGTCTGTCGCTTGTACTTGTCGTATCCAGGGAATATCTTTGGAAAGATTATTGTGTCTTCGAATAATATCAGTACAAAATTGCACAGAATCAAGCCTATACACAGTAAAGTGATCCTAAGATTCCAAAAGAACACTGCCACAAGTAGGTTAATGATAGTATACCAGAGAAAGCCGGGATGTCGAGAAAAACCGTAGGTTCCCTTGGTATACAATTCTCCAGGACGGGGTGAAAAGAGTGAAGTCTCCACAAATACCGAATAGATGAGTAGGATTGCGAAGACCGATATCATAGCCAGAATGCCTATCCTCAATGGTTGGGAGTGCAAGGATGTATGGGCTACAAAGAGGAATGGATAGGGGGCTGCGGTAAGCAGAAATCCGATTGAAAGGAACTTCTTAAGTGAAGATTTGTTGTACAATATGGCGATGTCGTACATTCCGACTAATATATATCCTGAGAAGCCAAGAATAAATAGTTTGAAATTTTCCATAACCTGTTCCTATAATAGTACAAGTTGCGTACAATTGGATAGTATGAAAAGGACAGCTCATGATCATTGATATTTCGACCATCATTCCAGCCGTGGCGAGTGTTTTGTATGTATCGTTCGCGGTGTTCGGGTTTCTCCAGTATAAGAAGGATAGATTCTATTGGTCTTTCCAGCTCTATATGATTTTTGTTTCCATTTGGAGTTTCGGTTCCATGATGATGCACCTCAACAGTGGTCTACTTACCCCACTGTTTTGGAACAAGGTCATGTTGGTGGGCTTGTTGGCCGTTCCATTTGCACTCAGCAACTTCATCCTCGATATCTTGAATCTCCATACCAAACCCATCAGACGGTTCATCTATGCAAGCTATCTATTGGTCATTCCTTTGACTTATCTGAATATGACTGGGAATATCGTTCATGATGCCGGATTCCGACCCGATGGTTCGTTTTTTTATGAGTTGGGGTCGGGGGCGGTGTTCGCCTATTCGATCAGCTATGTCTATTTGATTTTCACTTTATTGATTTTGTTGTTCCGCACGAAGTATCGTCCCTTGAAGGGAGAGCACAAGAATCTGCTGCTTCCTTTGGTCGGTGTGGTGGTCATGTTGATCGGTATCTTCATGAATGTGTACCCGTCTTTGGGAAAATACCCGATAGATATCTTCACCGCAACGGTCAATGCAATGTTGCTGTTCTATACCATCTACAAATTCAAACTCATCAACTATTCAAGATTGGGATTGAAGATCATTTATTCTACGTTCCTTGCCATTGCGGCTTCCGTTTCCTACTACTTGATCATTGTGTTCATCAGAGTGTTCAATCCTTCGTTTGTCCCGGGAGATGTGTTTCAACTCTCGCTGGTGCTCGGTATCGCAACGGTCATTGTGATTCAACCTTTGCGGAATTTGTTCACTTATCTTGTCGACAATGTGATTATCCCGAGACGACATCCGTATCAGACAACCATCAAGAAGTTGAGCAAACGGTTGACTACGATTGTGAATCTCCGGGAGCTTGGAGAGGAGGTCGTGGACAATCTCAGCACCGGTTTGAAGACCGATTGGGTGTTGTTCATTGCAAAAAGGAGCGATGAAGCCGAGAAATTCACGTTGATTGCCAACAGCAAGTGTCCTACGAAGTTGCATGTGGGTGAGAAGGTCGGGTTTTCCTTTTCCGATCAGGTGGAGGAGATGCTACAGCGATTGCAGCGTGAGAACATGTCTTCGATACTGAGTGTGAAACCTGATGAGCCGAAATTTCAGGTAAGCGACCAGTTGCCTCCCGTCGATGTCTTGATTCCTTTGGTTTTCAGGAAACAGGTGGCCGGTTATATAGTGATTGGGTTCGATAGGACCAAGGCATTGTTGACTTCAATCGAGATGGAGGCGCTTGAGATTCTTGCCGCACAGAGTTCACTCTCTTTGGAGAATGCGCTTTCATTCGAGAAGTTGAAGATCCAGGGTGATGAGTTGACGATGAGCAAGAATAAGTTGGAGGCGATCTTCAATGGCATCGCTTCTCCTGTGTGTCTCATCGATATCGATTATTCCATTCAGGAGGCCAATACCGCCGCGGTGAATCTGTTTGGTAACAATAAGAAGGATCTCATCGGCAGCAAATGCTATCGTGCGTTCTTCCATCGTGCCAAGCCTTGTCGTTTCTGCCAGGCTTTGGAGTGTCTCCATACCGGTATTGTGCAGGAGACCGAGGCCGAGGTGGCCGAAAGCATCTATTCTTTCCAGTTCCACAATGTGCGGGTTCCCGAGAATTCCAAAAGTGTGTTCATTGAGATTATCAACGATATCACGGAACAGAAGAATCTCCAGGAAGAGCTAGTGCGAACGGAGAAGATGGCTGGTATCGGGACGCTTGCGGCTGGGATTGCGCATGAGTTGAACAATCCTCTGGCAGGCATCTATGGGACGGCGGAAGTCATGCTCGCCGAGGTGGAGGAGACGAATCCCCATCATGAGTATCTTTCGGATATCCTGAGTTATGCGAAGACCGCTGCGGATGTGATCAAGGAGTTGTCGATCTATTCCCGTAAGGAGGAATTGACCGAGATTCAACAGGTCGATTTGGTTAAGGTGCTCGAGTTCTCGCTCAGGCTTGCGATGAGAGGGGTCGACTCCACTGGTGTCGTGGTAAAACGCAACTATCATGCCCTTCCCGTGTTGGATGCGAATGAGGGCAGCCTTCAGCAGTTGTTCCTCAATTTGATCGTGAATGCGATTCAGGCGATGGAGGGAGCGGGGACTTTGACTCTCACCTGTTTCGAGAAGGACGAATTCGTGCATCTGAAGATCGGGGATACCGGGTGTGGTATTCCTGAAAAGAATCTTAACCAGATTTTCACTCCTTTCTTCACCACGAAGGCGCCAGGTAAGGGTACCGGGTTGGGTTTGTCCAACTGTTATGGAATTGTCGAGAAGTTGGGTGGTCGCATTCGGGTGAGGAGTGAGGTACATGTCGGTTCGGAGTTCACCACCATATTTCCTCTCAATGATGAGGGTCGGGATGCGATTCGCTTCGTGTTGGTGAATGATCAGGTGGGTATGAATGATGTCTTCTTCCTCCAGCGCAAGGTGTTGGTGGGTGAAAAGGGGTATATGGAGGAGACTATCCATAGGGCAGAGGATGAGAAGGCGTTGCATATTCTTGCATTCAAGGGGTTGCATCCTGTGGGAACCGTTTCATTGATGACTTCCGATACGTTCTGGCCATTGCCGATTTCCCACTATTTCAATGTCGATTCGATTTTACAGTCGCGCAAGTGTTCCGAGATCATCCGTTTGGCGGTATTGCCGGAGATGCGCAACACTTCGGTATCCATCGGTCTTATTGTGTTGGTGTTCCTGCTTGCGAGAAGCAAGGGTGTGGAGGATATGATCATCGATGTCTTTGCGGATGACAAGAAGACGATCAAGCTGTATAAGAAATTCGGCTTCAAGGAGGTCGGTACCTACTACTCCCCATCGGCGGTGACGGTGTTGGCTTTGCAGGAAAAGACGACTCTTGAGAGTGACAAGAGTCAGTTGCGGCATTTTGTGAGGCCTCTGTTCAAGCGTCTCAGGCCGTTGTTCGATTTTGGTCCCTATACCCAAGGGGTGAAGGCCGAGATGGACAAGATATTGAGTTCCGATGCCGATTATGTGGAAGAGGATGTCGATGAAGCGGTTGAAGAGGCTGTAGTCGGCTGATAGCCAAACGAAGCGGGAGGAGGGGGGGGGGCTGCGATGGTCCTCTTTTCCGAGCGAGCGTAGGCAACGTAAGGACCGATGCTCCGTTTCTTGTCCTGGATGTATTGATACCTTTCATTTCTCGGTCTGTTGCATCTCTTTTCCATTCACATTACCATTCTCTGTGTACATTCTGGTACACAGGAGTTTTCATGCAAGCATTTGTTGACTGTATTCCCTGTCTGATGAAGCAGTCTGTCCAGACAGGACGACTCTGTGGTTTGTCAGATGAGAAGATCAAGGAGCTATTGGATATCGTGGGACAGGAAGTCCCTTCCATTGCTCTTGATGAGTCTCCCCCGATGATGGCCACCCGTCTGCAGAGGATAGTTGCCCTTTTTCTCGGTGTCGAAGATCCTATGGCAGGCATCAAGAAGATGAGCAACGACGCCGCACTCAAGTATTATCCTCAAGTTGTTCGGATGATCGAGAACTCGGAATCTCCTTTGAAGACTGCTCTTCAGGTGGCGATCGCAGGAAATATCATCGATTATGGTGCGGTTCATGATTTGGATGTCGACAAGGAATTGTCCCGAATCATGGAAGAGGAACACATGGTGCTGGATCGTGAAAGTGGTGGGCTTTTTGCCTATGATGCACTGTGGGATGATCTGAAGTGTTCACAATCCCTATTGTATCTTGGTGATAATGCGGGTGAGATCGTTTTTGACAAGGCTCTGATAGCCACGATCAAAATGTTGTTTCCCCATCTGGACATCACCTTCGCCACTCGGGGAAAGGCTATTCTCAACGATGCATTGGTCGAGGATGCCGAATTTGTCGGGATGCATGAGGTCGCACACGTGGTCTCCAGCGGTGTCGATACACCGGGCTTGGTGCTCGAGCGTGCTACAGAAGGTTTTGGAAAGATGTTCACTTCAGCCGATCTCATCATCAGCAAGGGTCAGGGCAATCTAGAGGCCCTGATCGATGTGGAGGGCCCCATCTATTTCCTACTTGTGGCGAAATGTCAGCCTATTGCGAAGATGCTCGGTTGTAGGGAGCGGGATATCGTGTTGATGAAGAGGTCCTGATTGCCAAGCGAGTGTAGGCAACGCAAGGATCCATATCTCGTCCATTGGAGAGGGAAAGGAGGCGGAGCCTCCTGGGTTCACCACTTGCCTTGAGGGTATTGATGCCTTTCTTTGTCAGGATTATTTCTTCTTTTCGCCTATCCTCTTCTTCTGTGTCTTCTCGATGGCATCCACTATCTTTTCGTAACCTGTGCATCGG
>CAYZJV010000021.1:0-9433 GCA_964478945.1 uncultured Spirochaetaceae bacterium
ATTCATCCCGCATCCGCAACAAGTAGTCCAGGGCTGCCTTTTGGCCGGTGATCTCAAGATCTCCACTATACCGGGTGTCGTTCCACCCTTCGATGTCGACGGTGCCTTGGTACCCCGATTGCTGCAGGATAGTGAAGATGGCTTTCCAATTGGTGTCTCCGAAGCCGGGGAGGCAGGATTCATGATAACTTTCTGCTCCATGCAATCCTTTGGTTCTGATCAAATCATGGTCTATCCTGCTGTCCTTGCCATGCACATGGAAAATTCGGTGTGCCCACTCCGACAATTGTCCGATCGGGTCGCACAGCATCTCCAGTTGGTGACAGGGTTCCCATTCCAGTCCGATGTTTTGTGAATCGATGGTGCGGAACATCAAATCCCAGGCATCGGGATTGAATGCGATATTCCACTTTCCCCGTTTCCAGGTGTCTCCAAGACGACAGTTTTCGAATGCGATCTTCACTCCCAGTGCTTCGGCCCGCTCCACCATGGGAGAGAATACCCGGTTCCACTTGTCCATCGAATCGGGAACCGATGCACCGGGAACCCTTCCTGCGAAGCACCCTACCACAGGAGCTTCGAGACTCGGAGCTAGTTCGATCAGGGAGGCGAGGTCCTCGCGTGTGCGAAGCCCCGTTGGTGAATCATCGAGTGCATTCCCGTAGACTGCGAGGGAACTGATTGATGTGGCGGTTGTCCCTGTCGCCTCCAACACATCATCACGCAGCTTGGCAAGATCAATCCCACCATACGTTTGCCAAAACATGATCGAGAAACACTCGAATCCCGCTGGAGCAAGTGTTTTAATTGCCGATGCAGGATCCTCCGATCCCTTCACCAGTGTACCGATGGGAATTTTTCTCATGAAGGGAGGCCTCCCGGAGCAAGATCATCGAGCAAATGCTGTACCTTCAGTCCATAAGTGAAATCAGGTAAGGGGCCGAGATCCGGACGGTATGATTGTTGTGCCACAAGATTGCAGAACTGCTCATAGGTGGAAGGAACCACAGGAAACGTGATCAATTTCTTGGTTCCCGTAACATGATTTGATAATTCCACATCCGTGCGTGAACGACGAAGGTCCAATCGTGCGGTCGCTTCGGAACCTTCTATGGTGATGGAAAAATCATCCGTTGCGCCGGTATCGATGAGACTCATTGCGATCGTACAGGGAACATCATCCGCTACTTGCGCATGTGCCGATACTGCCACATATGCCGCAAGACCCTGTGTGAATTCATCGGTGGGATGCAAATCTCCTAGCAATCCTCCGGCATCCGCTTCAATGAGATCGAGTGCGGAGTCGATGGATACATTCGAAAGCTCTCCGAATATGAACAGCAGTGCATCGATCAGGTGGCTACCCAAATCTCCCACCACACCGGCGGTCCCCTTGTCACCCATAAGACGCCATTTCCAACGCGGAACCACGCGCCAATCGCCCCACATTCCTGTGGCTACCCATCCCTGCAGATAGGAGATGGATACCTGTTGGAGTGTTCCCAGCGCTTTCTGTTCGACCAGTTGTCGCATGGCATGCAACGCAGATGCATTGCGTTTGCTGAAATTCACGAAGGTGGGAACCTGGGATTTCTCGGCTGTGTCGGCCATCTGTCGCGCTTCCGCAATTGTGCGTACCATCGGTTTTTCACAAAATACCGCTAGATTCCCCTCCATCGCTTCGATGCAGAGATCCTTGTGACGCCAATCGACCACCGCGCAACTGAAGGCATTCGAGGAGCGACTGTCGATGAGATTCTGGAGATTGTCGAACCAGAGGGGAATGTTATGATCGGCGGCGAATTGTTGGGCATGAAGCGCCACATGGTCCTTGCATGCACTGAGCACGCAGTTGTGCAGCGATGAGAATTTCTTCGCGTGGTAATTGGCCATGCCACCGCTTCCGGCTATCGCTAAACGGACCATGGCCTATGGTATCACATATCGGAAGGGGAAGGGCAATACCTTGCGGTCGATTCACGTACGATAAAATCGGTCTCGAGCCACTCGCTCACCGGTTCCTCACGTTCCCCCTGTAGTATGCTGATGAGCAAACGGGTGGCATGACGTGCCAACTTGGTCACAGGATGATCGATGGTGGAGAGGGGTGGGGTGACATCCCTTACGGGAGGGAGATTGTCATAGCCGACCACACTCAGCTCTTGTGGCACCCTTATGCCCATCTTGGCAGCTTGGGAAAGGACACCGAACGCACAACGGTCGCTGCTGCAGAAGATCACCGAAGGTCTCTTCGGTTGCATCAACAGTTTCTGTGCCCCCTCATAACCGGAGGTCTTGGAAAAGTTGCCCTCCACGATCGAACTTTGCACATCGTATTCGGTCACCAAGCGGTTGAACACGGCAAGGCGGTCGATTGCGTTGCAAAATTGCATGTCCCCGGTGATATATCCCCAATGTCGATGACCCAAGGAATAGGCATGTTCACATGCCTTGCGCATGCCTGTTTCCGGAATGGCATCCACACTATTGAGCCCGGCGTGGTAGTTGTTGATCAAGACAAAAGGGACGCCTTGCTCCCGTAGTCCTGAGAACGGCTTGAAATCGGCACGGGTGACGGCAAACAACAATCCATCTACGGTCTTGGATCTAATCAGCGTGTAGTAGTCTTCGGTATTGGATTTCTTCTTGTCCAGGATGATGGTGGCCGAATAGTCCAAGGCATCGCATTCGAGCACCACACCGTCGAGGAGCGCAGGAAAGTAGGAGCGGCTGAAGGGAGGGAAGGCATCATAGGAGGGGAGCACGAAGCCCAGCATCTTCGTATGACGGCGTGCGAACAGCGTTGCCTGACGGGAAGGAATATATCCCAGATCCTTCGCTGCGGCGCGAACCTTTTCCTTGATTGCCTGGGTAATGAGCGGACTGTCGTTCAGAGCCCGGGAAACAGTCGATTCCGATACTCCCGCTTTGTCCGCCACATCTTTTCTGCTCGGTTTGTTGTCCATGGGTATACCTATCACAATGAAGGGGAAAAGGAAAAGGGCACGGCAAGCCGTACCCTTCTCCAATCTCGGAAATTATGATTCTTTTTCGTTCAAATCAATAGATCGATTCGGGTTCATAATATTCTTCGACGTTGGAAGCATCGACCAGAACCGAAGGAATGACCACGGTGATCGGTGACGATGCATCATGGAAATCATCGCTTCTCTCGCCGGTTGCCACTTCGGTGGCATAACGGATGCCATCGAGGATCATCGAAGGATGGTAGGTGGCAGTTGCGCTTACCAATGGATGTCCATCCATGATCATCTTGTAGACAACCTTCGAACCTGCTCCGCCGAGGGCGATCTTCACATCCTTGCGTCCCGATTCCTCGATCGCCTGCAATACTCCGAGCAACACATCGTCATCCTGGCAGAACACCGCATCGATGCGGGGATACTTCTGGAGGAAGGTCTCCATCAGGGTGAGGCCCTTCTGGGTCGACCAGTCGGCATACTCATACTTGTTTCCACCGAGGAGGTTGACCAAGGAAGGTTCCTTGTTCATTTCGGCGAAGAATGCATCCATTCTCTCGGTATCGATGGTGACGGGAAGTCCACCCATCGCCACATAATACTTCAGTCCCTGTTCCTTCATCTTCTGGGCAAGCCATTTGCCGCTGTTGGTTCCAAGAGCGGGGTTGTCTCCAGCGATATTCACATACCCGAAAGAGGTGTCGGTCAAACCGCGGTCAACGACGAATACACGTACACCACTGTTATGCACCTGTTTTACGGTCGGAGTGAGGGGAGCCGATTCATGGGGAAGAATCACCAAGTAATCCATGCCCCAAACCTCGAGATCCTCGACATTCCTGATCTGTGTCGAAGGGCTGTCGGCCGTTACGACACGGAATTCGAATTTGCCGGGTTGTTCGGCCTTGATGTCATCGACAGCCTTGTTTGCCCACCATACGATACCACCGGTCCAGCCATGGTCGGCGCTGGGGATGGAAATTCCAATCTTGATCGGTGCTCCGGCCGCCGATTCAGCGGCTCCAGCAGCGAACAGCATGCCCATCGTCATCAAGAGCACAAGGGTCATCACTACCACTTTTCTCATTTTCGAACCTCCATTAGTTCTTTTTATTGTATTGCAGCAATACCGCCGCAATGATCACAAGTCCTTTCGCCGCCTGTTGCAGATAGGAGGAGATGCCACCGAGGACCAGCATGTTGTTGATCATGCCGAGCATGATCGCTCCCAATACCGTTCCTATGACAGTACCCTTGCCTCCAGTCATGGCGGTTCCACCGATCACCACCGCAGCGATCGCATCGAGTTCGTAGTAGATGCAGTCGCTGGAGTTGATGGAATTGAGTCGGGACGACCAGAGTAGGGCCGTCACACCCACCGTCGCTCCGGTGATGATGTAGGGGATCAAACGGGTTTTCGCCACCTGAACCGCGGAATACCGGGCCACCTGCTCATTCGCACCAACGGCGCACACATAGCGGCCGAAACGGGTGTTGTTCAACACCACATGCAAAATCGCAGCGATGATGAAGAACATCCACACCGGTACCGGCAATCCCAATAGGCTTCCTGTTCCAATCTCAGGATACACGGTATTCACCGACAGGATGTTTCCCGCACCCGAAAAATATTGGATCAGGGAACGGAAGATCGACATCGTTCCCAACGTGGCTATGAACGGTGCGATTCGTCCCTTGGTGACCAGGATGCCATTGAACAACCCGCAGAAGGCACCGAAGATCACTGCGAATACCCCTGCAAGCAATACCGACCAATGTGCATTGGGTGGCAACACATTGAGGAAGAAGATGGTGATTCCTCCCACAAACGCAGTCATCGATCCCACCGAAAGGTCGATACCCCCGGAAATGATCACCATTGTCATTCCCAATCCGATGATTCCAGTGTAGGAGACCTGTCTCAGGATATTCGTCATATTCCTCATCTGGAGGAATGTGGGCCAACCGATGATCGTGGCGAGAATGAATACCAGGATGAAAGCCATCCCAGTGGAGTGTTCGCTGAATTTGAAGTTCTTGAACCAACTCACCACACCAGATACCACAGTGGGTCGTATCGCTTTGTTCGTTTTAGATGTATCGTCCATCAACTGTTTCTCCCTGCCAATTGCTGTTCATGTATTCCCGTGGCATGGAACATGATCTGTTCCTCGCTGATGCGGTCCCCTTCGAGACACCCGGTTATGCTTCCTTCCCTCATTACATAGATCCTGCTGCACAAGCCCATCACCTCCTCCATCTCGGAGGAGATCACGATGCAGGATATCCCGCTTTCCGCCAACGAATGGATGAAATCGTAAATCTCACGCTTTGCGTTCACATCGATTCCCCGCGTCGGTTCATCGAGTATGAGGATATGGGGATCGGTGTCCACCCAACGGGCCAGGTAGACCTTCTGTTGATTTCCTCCACTGAAATATTTCAGTCCCATCCTCATCGAAGCCGCCACTATGTTGAACTTGTCCACATACTTGGCACTCTTCTCCAACTCCTTCTGCTTGTTGATGAGAAATCGTTTGATGTACTCGCCAAGGCTGATCATCGTGATGTTCTGGGGAATATCGAAATCCTGGACGATTCCCTTCCCCTGTCGATCCTCACTGAGATATCCTATTCCCAGTTCCACCGCATCGCGGGGAGTCCTGATGTTCACGGTCTTCCCTGAAAGGGTGATCGTTCCTTTGGAGACCGGACGGAGTCCCATCACCGTTTCGGCGGTTTCCGTCCTTCCGGATCCGACGAGACCGGCGAATCCCAAAATTTCTCCCTTCCTGAGGTCGAACGACACATCCTTCACCACCTTTCCACTCGAAAGGTTCTCCACCTTAAGGACCACATCATCACCACTGCGGATCTTCTTGGGAGGGAACACCTGTTGGAAATCCCTGCCTATCATCTTTCTTGCGATATCCTGTTCATTGATCTCCGACACCTCGTCGATGGTGATCAGATTGCCATCCCTCAGTACCGTCACACGGTCGCAGATCGTGATGATCTCCTGCAATTTGTGCGATACGAAGACTATGGTGACTCCTTTCTGCTTCAACTGACGCATCAAGTTGAACAATGTCTTGATCTCATGACCGGTCAAGGTGGTGGTCGGTTCATCCATGATCAGAATCTCGGCATCGAGCAACAAGGCCTTCGAGATCTCGACCTGCTGTTTCTCCGCCACACTCAATTCGCTGATCTTGAGATTGACATCGAGCGGCATTCCCAACTCTTCAAGCTGTTTCGCCGCACGCTCACGCATACTCCTCTTGTCAAGAAGGCCTGCCTTGGCAACCATCTCGTTGCCAAGGAACATGTTCTCGTAGACGGTGAGTGTATTGATCAGGTTGAACTCCTGGGGTACCAGCGCAATTCCCAGCTTCTTCGCAGTGATGTAATCATCGATTTCGACAGTCCTGCCATCCAGCTCGATGGAACCCAGTGTCGGTTGATATATCCCACATATGATCTTGATGAGGGTCGATTTTCCGGCACCGTTCTCACCGATCAACCCCATGATCTCGCCACGGCGGATTCCCACCGTGACGTCGTTGAGTACCCGGACACCCGAGAACTCCTTCACGATACCATGGGTATGCAGTATGAACGGAACATTCTGTGTTTCTTTCATTGCTACGCTCTTACCCCTTATTCGGGAACCTACTGTTTCATCGCATCATCGAAGGCCAGATTGGAGGGAGCGAAATCGATATCCCTGACGAATTCGCAGGCCTCCTTCGCACCATACTCACGCTCCATTCCCGAATCTTCCCATTCGACCGACAACGGACCTTGGTAACCTCCCGCATTGAGTTCCCTGATGATGTTTTCGAAATCGACATCGCCATGACCGAGGGAGCGGAAGTTCCAGCCCCGACGGGTATCGCCGAACTCGATATGGGATCCTAGGATTCCCGCCTTTCCATCGAGGGTCACCGCAGCATCCTTCATATGTACGTGGTAGACCTTGTCGATGAAGTCCCGGAGGAAAATATGGGGAACGACACCCTGCCAGATGAGGTGGGAAGGATCGAAATTGAATCCAAGGGTAGGGCGATTGTCGAACTCCTTGAGCAAACGCTGGGCGGTGTAGTAGTCGAAGGCAATCTCGGTGGGATGCACCTCCAGTGCGAACCTCACCCCGTACTCGTCGAACACATCGAAAATCGGGGACCAGAGTTCCACAATCTCCTTGAAGGCATCATCGACCATCTTTTCAGTGGTTTGGGGGAACGAATACCAATATTTCCAAATTGGGCTACCCATGAATCCGGTGACCACCTTGCAGCCCATGTTGTGGGCAGCCTGGGCGGTGTACTTCATCTCTTCGATGGCCCACTTGCGAATCTTCTCCGGTTTTCCCTTGTACTCGGCCGGAGCGAACCCATCGAGACGAGGATCCCACAAATCACCGACACACTGACCGGACAAGTGGGCACCGAGAGCCCAGCAGGAAAGTCCATGTTTCTTCAGCGTATCCTTCCTCTCCTTCACATAATCGGGATCGGTGGCAGCCTTGCGTACATCCATGTGATCGCCCCAACAGGCAATCTCAAGTCCATCGTATCCAAAACCTTTTGCCTTTTCGCAAATCGTTTCGAATGGCAAATCGGCCCATTGTCCTGTGAATATCGTTACAGGTCTTCCCATTTCATCCTCTCCTTATGTTACAGTGTCACCCACTGAGCATTCTTTTCCGAACTGTCGACACATGCGTTGATGAACCTCACTCCATCGACACCCATCTCTCCATCGGGGAAATCGATATCCTCGGTTGAAAGGGTTCCTCCCGCCTTCTTCTTGGCCAATGCGGTGATGAAGGTCTTGTAGATATTGGCGAACGCCTCGAAATAGCCTTCCGGATGCCCTGCGGGAATACGTGAGTATCCTTGGGCATGGTCGTCGAAGGCATCCCTCCCTCTGGAGAGTTTCATCGAAGGTTTGTCCAGATAACTCACCGAAAGATAATTCGGATCCTCCTGGGACCACTCGATGGAACCCTTGGAACCGAAAATCCGGATCCTCAGGGCATTGTCGTATCCGATGGCGATCTGACTTGCCCAATAGAGGCCTTTCGCTCCACTGGTGTAGTTGACCATGATGGTGGTGTTGTCATCGAGCTTGCGACCGGAAACCATCTTGTCCAGCCTTGCCGAGAGTGAACCGATACGGAGTCCAGTGATGTAGGAAACGAGGTTTTCGATATGGCTCCCGATATCGCCGGTACAATTGGCCCTTCCCGAGAGTTTCGGATCGGAACGCCATGCGGCCTGCTTGTTACCGTCCGCTTCGGTAGGAGTCGCCAGCCATTCCTGGGGGTATTCGGCATTGACGAAGCGAATCTCCCCGATATCGCCGGAAGCAACCAATTCCCTGGCATGCTTCACCGCAGGATAGCCGGTGTAGGTATAGGTGACGGCGAACAACACATTGTGCTTCTTGGCAAGATCGGCCAACTCCCTTGCCTCTGCCACAGTGAAGGTCAACGGCTTGTCGCACACCACCGCGATCTTCTTGGATAGGAACGCCTTCACCGCTTCGTAGTGCGTGGCATTGGGAGTGACCACCACCGCAAAATCGATTCCATCTTCACGGGAGGCTTCCTGCGCGGCCATCTCCTCATAGGATGCATAGAGACGATCATCCTCTATTCCCAAAGAACGACCTGTCTCGAGCGTCTTCTCCTTGTCCCGTGAGAAACATCCGGCTGCAATCCTCGCCAGTCCGTCGAGATTGATGGCTTTCCTGTGGACGTCTCCGATAAAAGCTCCCGGACCGCCTCCCACCATGCCGTAGGTGAGTATTCGTTGTCGTGTTCCGGCTTCTGATCCTTGTATCATAGTGCGTCTCCTTTATAGTGTCGCGTACAGTTGTGCACGCGCGTGCATTCATTGGTATGGTAACCCACCTTACGTGCGTTTGCAAGCGAAATTTCTGATTATGGAGCGTTAGAATCCAGTCAGTTTGAGGTTCAGGTTCACCTGCTTGAGATCGAAGGTGGGCCGAGCATGCATGGTGATCCATCTGTTCAGGCTTTCATGTTCGGGATGGCTCGGATTTGCCAGTACATCCAACGCTTCGGCGAACCCGGAGGGACCTCCCACATCCTCGAAGGGACGGTCTCCGGCTCCATCGATACATTGCGGATGCGGTATGTCATAATCATCGATCACCTTTTCAATGGTGATCGTGTGGGTCCATCCGTCACCGAAATCGTAAAGATATTCGATATGGCCATACGCTCCGATGGCCTCCTCCAAGGTATACCGGTCTTCAATCACCCAATGCTCAGGATGGTATTCCGCCATATACCCATCGTCCATGATGATCGCTAGAGGAGTTTTTCCATCCTTCCCACAAGTGAACAGATGTGGGTGGCAATTTTCCCATTCGAAGGCATGTTGAAGAATCCTGTGCAACTTTTGGAAGGTGGATCGGGT
>CAYZJV010000021.1:9533-21681 GCA_964478945.1 uncultured Spirochaetaceae bacterium
ATCGGGTTCCTCCCATACAAGGTTTCCAATTGGGCAAGGAAGCTCTTGTGGAAATACTCCATACCAACTTGTGTGGTACCGAATTCATTTCTCAACAGCTGCTGGATCTTCTCCATGTTCGCCCAACCGAAATGATTGATATTGAAACGCAAATTGCTCTGCAATTGATTCAACCGAGCCGTCTGCTTCCTGTCTGTTGAGGGAAGCACCTCGAGCGGACCTCCGTCATGCAGATACTCTTCGATGATCGATGTATCGATGCCGATGGCGAGACATGACTTCTCGACCGCTTCAGTGAAAATCAAATCGAATCGCAAGAGATCGGACTTGTTCACACCAAGTGCGAATGCGGGGAAACGACTGGCTTCGTTCATCAGGAGAATTGTCTTTTTCCTGTTGAGAGTGATGATATGGGCACTCCATGAGAATAGGGGAGAAGCAGTGCTCGTATTCTTATTGTCGGGTTGAGTGTTCATAAATGGCTGCAATTCACCCAACAATGTGTTCGTACAATGAATTTTCATGCCTTCATCATAACTAAAATCGATGTGTATTGCATCCTGCTTTCCTTACTGAGGAAACCTTGGTACCTTCATAGTATGGAAAAGGTAACAACGGGACCCGAATTTTCAATCATCGTCACACATGAAGGAACCATCGAGGGTCTGCACAGAACCCTCGATTCGATTTTCGGACAAACGTATGACGACTTCGAAGTATTGCTTTCAAGTCCAAGCGATACTTCGTCCCTTTCGATCGAAATCGATTCCCGGTTGACCATGATCGAAGGTATACAAGGAAACTTGTCCGAGGCACGCAATGCAGGTTTGGAACAAGCGAGGGGATCGTTCCTCCTGTTTATTGAAAGCGGGGACGAGATCCAGCGGATGTGGTTGGAGAAGGCCTCGCAACGACTGGAACTATCCCAAGCCGATGCGGTGCAGTGTGCCACCGTCTATGAAAAGGACAATCTCACCTCGGCGGTGCACATGCCCAACGATTCGATCTTCGGTTTTCACAAACGGTTGGTGTTCACGAACACCATCCCCCTCGGTTCCATGATCGTTTCACGGTCCGTCTGCCCACGATTCGATGAAGCACTTCCCCTTGCAGGGGATTGGCAGTTCTGGATAGAGGCGCTCAGGAAGAGGAAGATCGACATCCTACCCGAATATTATGGCCACATCGTCCATGTGGAGGATGTGATGGCTAGGAAACAACGTTCCGGCTATGATCGGCAACATGTGATCGTTATGGAGAAGCATGTGGGTGAATTGGGAGTATCACTCAAGCGCCTTCGCCAACAGCTGAGAATCCGGAAACTTCGTCAACGATTGACCCTATAGACAAGACCGATCGTATCGAAATACCTTCCCGCCTCGATCTCCATCATTTCCACATCCTGCTTTGCATAGGGATTGTCACAACCCAGCCATGTCTGCCAAGCCTTCCGATGGCAGCGGTGGGAGAACGTTGCCTCACGGACTGTCATTTGAGAATGGGAGAACAATCGTTCCCACCATTGGAGGGGATGGAAATCGATGTCGGCACCACCCCAGAAACGGGTCAATTCCCCAGGAAGCATCGATTGATCCAAACCCTTTTGCAGCCCGGGAACTGAAATGGCGATCACTCCATCCGGTTTCACCAATGGGGCGATATGTGTGTCGAGGAAGTCCTGCTTGGCTCCGAAGTATTGGTAGGAATCGATACTTACCACCACATCGAAATAGCGCTGTGCGAACGGAAGCGAATGGGCATCGGCATGGAGGGGAATGATCCTGTCATCCATACCGAGCATCGCAAACCGTTCAAGATTCTCCGATGCATCTATCCAAAGGTCGACAGCGAAGACCTGGGAAGCGTACTCCTTGGCAAGATAGATCGAGGTGAGACCCCTTCCGCACCCGAGGTCGAGGATACGTGCACCGGGAGCAATCGGGAAATGGCCCGACAATTCATCCAGGATGCGCAAGCAATCGGGACCCATCAGGTTGGCCAGGACGAAGGTGTCGTCCAAATAGGTATTCTTACCATATTCCATATGCATATCCCCACTAGCTTCCGATTGTACACGTTTGTCCGGAGAGTGCAATAGAAATTGTCTAGCGGTAAATCTTTACTTCCCTCACGACGGCATAGGTCCCTCCGGTGAATTCAAGTAGCAAAGGGATCTGTATACCATCGGCATGTACGGTTACTTCCAAAGAGGTCGGTTCGACCGAATCGGCGAATCGGTAGGGAAGGGGATAGCCCAGGTTCCTCACCTGGGGATGGCAGAAGAGACATATCATGGTATCGCCATCCATTCTGCACCAGAAATCGATGGGAACGGGACTGCTCACCAGAGGTCGCACATCATCCAAAGTATGGAACATTGCCCTTTGTATGACCCCCAAACTATTTAGGTAATCGTCATGTTGCACATATCCCGGTTCTTTCGGCCATCTGTTGAAGATGACGGGAGCCCCCGACTTCACCAATTCCTCCAGTTTGCACACCGAATTGTAGGACATCCATTCGCTGTCGCAGTAGAGGGATCCGATATCCTTTCCACGGAAGAGGAGCTTTCCAGCGATGAACTCGAGTTCATCGATCCACCGTGGAGAGAACCACAGGGGACGATATGGCATCAGCTGATCATCAATCTCCAATTCCTGCAATTCCCAATACCAATTGTAGGAAGGCTTTTTCGACGCCTCGGGAACCTCATCCTTCATCCACTGGTCCTCAAGTGGAAGGTAGATGGCGAGATTCGAGACTGTCGACCCCTTCGACATCGCTGCTCCGAAGCACGCCAGTTCCTCATTGAACCGCTTGAAATGGGGAGCGAGCGCACCATCGGGACCGACATGCACGGATGCGTAGAAACGCTTCCCTCCCAACGGCATCCCGTGCCACACCACCCGGTTCACACCCCATGCGAACTGGCTTGCAGCCACACACCTCAGATCATCGATATGTTCATTGCCGAGATGTGGCGGCTCTTGCGGTGTGGGGACCCAGCCGTAGATGCAGCTGAAACTCTCGGAGGAGACGATCGGAGCATCATTCCACGCAGCCGCGGAAGCTGCGATGAGGGCAAATTCGGGGTCGAACAACAGGGTTTCCGATTCGGGGATATCGCACAACGAATAGGCAGAGAGAAGATCGGTGGGAGCTCCATGGCATTGCACCCTGGAAGTGACGTTGGCCGAATCGCAGATGGAAGAGAAGGGTTCGAAGAAATCACTGAGGATCCGTTCTGCGATCAACACCCGGTAATCGAAACGAACCTCTGGGTAGGCTGCAATTCGAGATGCGAAGGGAGTCAGATCATAACCGAAACGACGGATGAAATCCTCGAACATTCCCCTGTAGCCCAGATCAACGGGATCCACTTCCCAGGAATCGCAGAACATCGCCGCAGGAGAATCCTTGGCAAGATCCAAAAGATCCTGCAACTCCGATGAGTACCAGTAGAGCGCCTTCTTGTCCAAATGGTCGAGCACCTTCACTGGATACGAATGATACCGAGCCTCCCATGAACGATCGACCCGTTGTTCGGACAACCCCATCAACGTTCTGGCGGCATGCGTGTCGTCGATGAAACTCCCGCAGAACGGCCACAGGGTACCGAAGGTGAGATCGCAACCGATACCCCTTTTGGCACAACCTTCGATCGCATGCCGTACCGCAGCGATGAACTGTTCATCAAGAAACCTGGGACCGGCGTTGCGTGGGGTTCCGGGTTGCGGATACACCCAAGCGATCTCCACTCCACCAAAGCCCTGTTCGACCAGCCAATCGAGTTCACGATCGATCCCATCCGTATCGATCGGTCCAGAGAACCACCACCAACGGGTGAAGGGACGGCTGTCGTGGAACATGTGATGACGTCTTGCAATGCTGTGATCCATACGGATGATCCTACAACAGTTCCAAGGCCTGGTCGAGGTCCGCGATGAGACTATCGCATGATTCCAGCCCGACATGGAGGCGGATCACCGCAGGATCGCCCTTTTCGGAAGCCGCAAGGGGATAGACCAGGCTTTCGTATCCACCCCAGCTCACACCGATGCGGAAGAGCTTGAGTGCATCCACAGCGGAGGCGACCTTGTCACGATCGGTCGTGGTGAGTTTCAACGAAAGGAGACCCGAACCTCCTGTCATTTGTCGGGAAGCCAAGGGATACCACTCGTTTTGCGGATGCATGGGATAGTTCACCTGCTCCACCTTGGGATGGTCGATGAGGAAATCACAGACCTTCAATGCGGAGGCATGGTGGTGGGGTAGACGGACGTGCAGCGTTCGCATGCCCCTCTGGATCAACCAAGCCTGGAATGGATCCGGCACATGACCGATGGGCAGGAATTCGGTCTTGAAGATCTTCTCGATCCTTTCGTTGTTTCCCACAGCGAATCCTCCGATCACATCACTGTGTCCACCAAGATATTTGGAGGCCGAGTGGACCACCAGATCGGCTCCCATCGCAAGAGGATTCTGATACAGCGGGGTTGCCCATGTATTGTCCACGATGGTGGTCAGACCATGGGATTTGGCCAATGCGCAAAGGGTAGGCAGATCCTGCACCCTGAGGAACAGGGATCCGGGACTCTCAAGATAGAGCACCTTGGTCGTGGGACGGATCGCCCTCTCTACAGCCGCCACATCGGTCGCATCGACAAAGGTCACCTCGACTCCAAAGCGACCGAGATAGGTGCTTGAAATATAGCGGGCCCATGTATAGGCATCATCGCTGCAAACGATATGGTCGCCTTGTCGTACGTTGGAAAGGATCGCACTGGCGATGGCAGCCACACCCGAAGAGAAGAGTTTCGCCCTCTCCCCCTTCTCTATGGCAGCAAGACGGTGTTCCACCAGATTCACCGTGGGATTGTTGCCCCTCGAGTAGAGATGGGCCCTGCCTTCGTCCAAAGAGGCCTTGCGCAACGATTCCACATTCGGAAAAGTAAACAGTGATGTCTGATACAGTGGTGAGGCCACCGGCCTCTCCACATCAAGGAATTCATAGGTGTCGTCGGTGAGGATATCGGCGGCATCGGTAATGGCATCATACGGTGTTCGGTTCATGTTGTCCCTCCAGTTCTCATCATTTCTTTTTCACCAACGGATCGGTTCGAATACGATCGCTTCCTCCTCCAACTCCACGCAAACCACCTGGTCGATCTCACCCGCATTTCGAGGAGGAAGGGCGATCAACCAACTCGAATCTCCTTCGCAAGTGGTTCTCTCCTTGAGGGTAAGCGGTTTTCCATCGGCCACCAGATGACAGCCGGTGGGCTTGTTCGCGATATTCAAAAGATAGACCTGCTCTCTCGATTCCAAGACATGGATGTACAATTTTCCCGGTTCACAGGTGAAAAACAGGCCTTCCACATCATAAGGATAGACCGGAACCGGCTTGGTCTCCCGTATGCTTTGTGAATTCATACCCATGAATCGGGAGAAGTCATTCAAGATGGCAACACTCTCGGAGGGTACCGCACCATCGCCGTCGGGTCCGATGTTCAACAGGTAATTGCCTCCCCTGCTGACCACCTTCACCAGTGAACATATCATCCGTTCACTGCTTTTCCAATTTACATCATGAGTACTGAAGCCCCAAGTGGAATTCATCGTGGCGGGAACCTCGAAGGGTGCTCCGAAGGGGAGGGCAGGGATGAAATTGTCGCCTGTGGTCATGTAGTCGCCGAGTCCATTGCCGATCCTGCCGTTGATCAGGCAATTGGGCTGGAGACGCTTCACCACATCCTTCAACTGCTTGGATTGGGCATCCGTCATATACATCGGAGTGTCGAACCAGATGAGCCCGATCTCGCCATAGTTGGTGAGCAACTCGGTCACCTGGGGGATACACTTCCGTGTGAAATAGCTGGTGAAATCCTTTTCCCTGCCATCATCTCCCTCACGACACGCGTCGGGATCGTCCCAGTCCTGAGCCTGGCTGTAATAGAGGCACAGCTGCAAGCCGTACTTGTCGCAAGCGGTGCGCAACTCCGCCAAGGGATCCCTACCGAATGGAGAAGCCTCCACGCAATTGTAGCTGCTCACCTTCGAGTGGTACATCGCGAAGCCTTCGTGATGTTTGGTGGTGAAGACCACATAGGTCATGCCCGCATCATGCGCCATTTTCACAATTGCATCGGCATTGAACCGTGTGGGATCGAAACGTGATGCGAGCTTACGATACTCCTCTACCGGTATGTCGAGATCATGGAGTATCCACTCGGCGATATTGTCGGTGACCGTACCTCCATATTCTCCCGCAAGAAGGGAATAGAGGCCCCAATGGATGAAGAGGCCGAATTTTCCGTCGTGCCACCAATGTGGTGTTGTACTGTTCATTCGTTGTTTCCTGTGTGTTCCTGATGATCGGCGAGGCTTTCGAGCACCTCGGTATCATGTTGATAGATGTATTGGTGGGCAGCCAACGCATAGTCCAACTGTCGTTTTTCCAGCGCCTCCACGATATCGACATGGAAGGGGATGGTCTTCACCCATATGCCGGACACATTTCCCAGCATGTTGGTGAAGCTGTTCAGCGAATCGATGAGGCTCAACACCAATTGGCTCAGCGTCTGGCTACCGCCGCATTCGAGCAGTGCGGTATGGAATTCCCGGTCGACTTCGGTGGAGAAGATCCCTTGGTTGGCCAGGGACTGCAGTCGATCGGTGATCTTGCGCAAGTTTCTGATCTGAGCATCCGTTGCCGTCTCCACCGCCCTTCGTATAGCCAATTGTTCAAGACAAATCTTGATTTCCAGAAGGTCCTTGTAGTTAACCCTGATGAGTTTCAATTGGATCGATTCGGCCGAAACTTCACGTTTCACGAACGCACCCTTGCCCGCAATCCTCTCGATGATCCCCTCCTCCTCAAGCTGACAAAGTCCCATCCTCACCGAGTTCCTTCCCACAGCCAATTCACTGGCAAGAGTTCTCTCGCTGGGAAGCTTGTCACCCACCCGCAAACCATTGCGGTACATATAGCTGAGCAGGGTATCGGAAACCTTCTGGTGGAGAAGGTCCTTGGCGATGGGTTCGAATGGTTTGATGTAGTTCTCGAGCATGATGTCCATCATTCCTTCACCGCCCCCGCGGTAAGTCCCTCTACCACGAACTTTTGCATGAAGGCAAACATGAACGCAGTGGGAATCAATGCTCCGACACCACCTGCCATCAACACGCCCCATTTCACATCATACTTGCCGATGAGTGATTTGAGTCCCACTGGAACGGTCCACAAGTTGCTCGTGTTGATGAAGATCGTACCGGCTATGAGCTCGTTCCATGCACCGATGAAGGCGAATACGAAGACCGCCACGATGCCGGGAAACATCACCGGCAACACGATCCTGAAGAGGCTTCCCATCTTGGAACAACCGTCGACATAGGCCGCCTCCTCCAATGTGTAGGGAATCCTTTCGAAGAAACTCCTCATTGTGATCACGCAGAACGGCAGGTTGGCGATCATGTAGAAGATGAACAGTCCGAAGTGGGTATTGATCAGTCCCATCTTGGAGAAGATCACATACAGTGGGATGATGACGAGTATCAATGGGATCATCTGTGTCACGAGGAAGAAGATGAGCATCGTATCCTTCCCCCTGAAGGAATAACGGGCCAATCCATACCCTCCGAAGATCGAGAACAGGGTGATGCACAGTCCTGTGGAGACCGAAACCACCAGACTGTTGGACAACATCCTGCGGTAGTCGTAGAGCTCGAACAGCTGCACATAGTTGGCACCCGTGATCTCATGGGGATAGTAGGTCACTTCCTGGGCATTGATGATCTCGGCATTGGTCTTCAGAGAACTGATCACCATCCAATAGATCGGCAGGATCACCAGAAGGAGGAAGAATGCAAGTATCATGCCCCGCCCGATATTTCCCAACAGTCGTTTCGTAGAGTATGTCATCAGAAGTTACCCGCCTTGTTGTATCGTGTGGTCTTGAGAAAGAGTACGACATACACCACCAGAACCGCCATCAACAGCACTCCCAGGGCCGAAGCGAGGCCGAAGTCATAGCTGGAGAAGGCTTTCGTGTACATGTAGGAGGGCAGGGTCTGGGAATAGTTCGCAGGCCCTCCGTTGGTGATCACCACGATCAGATCGAAGGAATTGAATATCCAGATCGTTCTGAGCAGGATGGTCACGATGATCGTCGGCTTGATATAGGGGATGGTGATCTGGAAGAACCTTCTCAGGGGGCCACATCCGTCGATATGGCTTGCTTCGTAGATATTCACCGGTATCGATTGCAACGAGGCGAGGATCATGATGGCAAAGAACGGTATTCCCATCCAGATCATGGCGATGATCACCACCGCAAGGGAAAATCCCGGGGTTCCCAGCCATGCGATCTTCTCGTTCACGATCGAGAGTTTCAGCAGCATGTCGTTCACGACCCCGTATTCGCCATTGAAGGACCAGCGGTGCATGAGTCCGATGACGAATGCGGAGAGTGACCAGGGAAGAAACACGATCGCCTGGTACAGTCCCCTGAGCCTGAATCGTTTGTTCAGCGCCAGGGCCAATATGAGACCGAGCAGGAATTGTCCGGCCACCGATACCACCACATAGGTGAAGGAGTTGCGGATGATGAGCCAAATGTCCGACTCGCCGAAGAGCTTGCGGAAATTGTCCAGTCCATTGAAATGGATCTTGGTCGGAGCGGTCAATTTGTAATTCTGGAATGCCATGATGAAACTGTTGATCAGAGGATACCCGAACATGAACAACAGCAGCAAAAGGGTAGGCAACAGGAACATGTAGGGTTCCCACTTCTTCTTCAATTGGGGCGTGGCTCGACGATTCGTCCCCTTTTTCCGTATGTGACGGTCGATGAGCCAGAATCCGGCTACCGCCAGAAAGGCCACTCCCACTAGATACAAGATCACTATTCCCATTCCCGATTCCCCTTGCAGATGAGTGGTGTTGTGGAGAATTGTTCTCCACAACACCATATGATACCACGATACATGAATTCTAGAGCAGACCCTTGGGTTGTTCGACCGCAGAGCCCGGATTCTCGGCCAAATAGGCCTTCATCCTGCGTTCAAGCTCGCGCACGACTTTGAATAGGGCATCCTCCGCACTCTGGTTGCCCAGCAGGTACTTCTGCAACTCCTCATGCATCATACCCTGGTGCATGTCGGTGTAGTTGAAGGGACCGAATGCCACCGGGACGACCATATCGGGATCGTTGAGCTGCTGTACGAAGGTAGCGTAGGGGCCTTCGGGACCATAGAACGGATCGTCTCCGACCGCGGTCTTGATGGGAATCAAACCGGTGAGCTTGCAGTACTCGATGTTGTTGTCGGGACGGGTGAGGAATTCGATCAACTGCCAAGCGGCATCCTTGTGCTTGGAAGAGGAGGAGATCGAATAGGCGTAGGGGGAATTGACGGTATTGTAGATCTTGCCATCCTTGTCGCTCTTGGGCATCGGCATGACCATCCACTGGTCGTCCTCCATTCTTTCGATACAGGTTGCCGCAACCTCAGAGTCGTTGATGAGGGTTCCGGTCAAGCCGCCGACAAAGTTGTCGACCATTTCCACGAAGCCCCAGTTGATGGCATCCTTGGGAGCCGCACCATTGAGATAGAGGCCTCCCCATTTCTCATAAGCTGCAACCGCCTCTTGGTTGTCGAACAAGGTGGAACCATCTTCGGCATAGGCCGAACCGCCATGCAGGCTCTCAAGGTAGACGTACAGGGGATCGAACGCACCACGTGAACCGCGGAACGAAGTCCCGTAGCGATTCTTGGCGGGATCGGTGAGGGCATAGACGGTATCGAAATACTCGTCATAGGTCCAACCCTTCTTGGGATCGAGTCCGAGATTATTCTCCTTGGCCCAGTCTTCCCTGACGAACACACCCTTGACCATCATTCCATCGGGTATGGTGAAGATGTTTCCGTACAGCTCCTGCTCAGCCTTCCACACGAGCTGGGTCACCGTCGAGGCATACTCGTCCTTCGTATCCCCGATATAGTCGGTCAATGGCACGACCCATCCGGCTTCGGTGAACTGTCCGAGCCAACCTGCCCATGTGGTCATCACATCGGGGAGCTGGTTCGAAGCGCCGAGGACGGTGAGCTTGTTGGCCGCATCATCCCAGGGAACACTTTCATAGATGACTTTGATACCCGTCTCCTGCTCGAACTTGTCGAACGTGGTGGTGAAGTATTCCTGCCTTGTCGGGCTGGGGGATACGTCGATGAACCTGAGTTCGGTCGCCTGTTGCTCAGACGAGGGGGCGGCCATCAGGCTTGCCATGACCGCCAGTATGGCGACCATCACGATCAGTCTTCTGATTTTCATTCATAACCCTCCTTCGGCTATAAAAAGGTGAATATTGCAGTTTCCAAACATTGTTCGGAAATTGTACCAAAACAGAACCAGTATCTAGGTGAAAAGTCCAGCAAACGGTAACAAAACTGTCCAACTGGTTCCTATTTGAAACCAGTTTCCAGTCCATACTAGCATCTTTTGGAAATCTGTCAATAAAAAATGTGGGAATTTGGCGGTGTCGCCATGTTGCACGCCAGTGGGAACGGCCGACACCGATGGATGCAGAAGGAGGAAGTCGCGAAGACCCCTGCCCATGGGGTGGAGGGGATCGAGGGGAATGGAATATTCACCAACTGTCCAAAATTATGAGGGGAACAGCTCTTCCGGTCTCCGTTCTGGAATACTGGCCGTTTCTTCGGAATTGAAATCCCATGTCGGATCGAAGAACAGCGAACAGTAACAACGACCATATTCGGCGATATCCTGTTCGGCGTACACGCAAGGACAAATGATATCGCGATCCTTCTGTCGATCATCCCAAGAGAGTCTGCAGGGACACTGCAGATAACCCAACCGTTCGAGGTTGGATTGCAATCCCTCGATCAACATGCCGAGGAAGTCCCCATCTTGGTTCACGCTCCAATTACGCTTGTGTGCCACCGAGTGGACGAACTTCTCCACATCGATCTTCGCATGCTCAGTCATCCGACAACTCCTTTTCCCAAGATTTCCTGATGAATCCGGTGAGGAAATCCTTGTCTCCCACACAGAGGAATGGAAACGAGACTGCAATCTTGTATTTGTTCTTCACATATCCCCTGATGACATCCTGTTGTTCGCGCGAAATTTTGTCCATATGCACATACCGGTATTCCACTCCCAATTCATCGAGGAAAGCGATTGCCCTTCGGCAGAATCCACACGTACTCAGGGCGAACAGGGTCAATGGCTCCTTCGGAACCTTACCTTGTACGAAAGTGAACGGTATTCGCTCCAAATCATTATTCGTAGCCTCTTTTCTCTTTTTCCCCCACATGTGCACCACCTCCAGGAACAATGTTTGATCCCTGTCTCCAAATATGTGCATTGATTCGTTCTTTGTCCAGCATCGATGAAGTGAAAGCGGGTTTTCCCAAGTATATCGATGGAGGAGGAGCAGATGTATCCGATGCCGATTGAACACAGAACGATGGACACTCCCATCCATTGGATATGGTTGCAGCGCAACGACACCCTTTCCACAGCCGAGAAAAAGCGATTGCTCGATAGCCACGGCAGTCCGGAGGCGGTGTACCGGTCCATTCCGGCAGCTTTCGGAGTTTCCGAATCCTGGCAGGTGGAACCGGCGTGCACTTTGGCACAAGCGGCGAAAGAATACGATCGCATGAAACGACATGCGATCGATATCCTTCCCTACACCGATCATCATTACCGGAGGGTGGTGGCCGAAGACCGGTTCGCTCCGCTTCTGTTCTACCATAGGGGACCTCTTCCCGATCCCACACGACCGGTGGTGCAGATCATAACCGACTCATGTTCACCATTCGAACTCAAGCACATACTTCTCCATTATCGCAGGAAAGGATTTGTGATCGCCGTACTTGTAGGTCGACAGACAGATGCCACACTGCTTGGGACCATCATCGATTGCTCCGAACAGGTGTTGCTCTTTTGTGGCGGATGCCAGGAAAAATGGTATCCCGATCACCTCGAACCGTTGCTTGCACAGGTCGAAACCCACGTGACCTTGCTCAATTGCGATGCACACGGCACACTTCCCGCTGCATTCCATGCGGTACGTATGAGTCGATTGCTTTCATTATGGTGCGACGTATCCAGAATGGTGGG
>CAYZJV010000021.1:21781-40362 GCA_964478945.1 uncultured Spirochaetaceae bacterium
GTACTGGGTTTGCTCATCGATATGGAACTGTGCGGATCCGTCGTCTCGACACGAAAAGGGAAGTGGAAATCCAGGATATGAAGAGCTCTAGCGTTCATCGGGAGGGATGTAGCCTTCCTTGATCACCGACCCCTTCTCAATGGTCGGCATGCCGAGCGGGAACCGCTTCCTGGTCTTGGGGATGTAACCGAAGATGGTGTCGTGGAAATTCCAGTACATCACAGGGATGTCCAACGATTCGGCGAGCTCCTCCATCTCCTCATCCCTATCGTACTTCGAGGAGAGTATCGTGAAGAAGTCGGCCATTCCAAGATGGCGTTCCATCTCCTCATCCACCAAAGGCAACAGATGGTCACTATAGAACAACATGCTCTTCACGGTATCGAGCTGAAGTCCCACCGGCCTGGTGGTGATCGACTTCATGATCGGGAGCATGCGTTCATCCACCACATAGAATACGACCTTGTCGTGATGGAGAAACTCCTTGTCTATGATGGAGAGGAAACGGAAGGCATCCTCTTCGGTCCAATCGACGTCCTTGATCTCTAGCAGCCAATAGATGTCCGGATTTGCGTTGGCAACTTGGGCCAGATCCCGTACATCCATCACCCGGGCGCCTGAAAATTCATCATCGAACCATGTACCCATGTCGAGTGACTTCAACTCGTCGGTGGTCATGGTGGCGACATCGATGAATCCATGCTCGTACCTGGCCAGCGATGCATCGTGGACAAGCACGAAATTCCCATCCGCAGTCTGCCTGACATCGGTTTCAATTCCGATGAACTGTGGTTGTCCGATCGCCCAGTTGAAGGCTGAAAGCGTGTTCTCGGGTGCGTGCTGCAGTGAACCGCGATGGGCTATGAGCATATCCCAATGTGCTTCATGTAGTGAATCGGCGGGAATGTCCCGCCTCGAGATTCCCGCCCCGATGGTCAACGATGGTCCGCCTTCTTCGTCGAAAGTCAACGAAGTGAGAAGGCTCCATGTGTTTCCACTTCTCAAGGTGAACGATACTTCCCACAATTGCGATGAAAGCATGAGTGAAGTGGAGAAATTGGCGAATGAGATGCCAACGTACCCTATGGCCACACGCTCTTCGATATGATACGAGATCCCACCCGACAACCATCTGTACCGCCAGCCCCATGTGGTGAAGAAGCCTTCGAGGTGGAATTCCTCCGCTGCGAACAGGTTGTGGCGATAGCCGAGTGATGCGGTGGAGAGAAGGGTCTTGGTACGGTACGGATCCATGTACCCCACTTGGTTGATGGAACCGATCGAAAGGAATACCGGGAAATAGTAGGGACTTCCCGTATACAGGGAAAATTCGCTGGCATTGGCTTGGAACAGCAGGGGGAAATCGCCATTGAAGATCGAAAAGTCGAGATCGAATGTAGGTTCGCTTCGTAGCGGCGCATCGATTGTCGCCATCAAATAGCGTTCCTGAAGCAATAGGGGAGCGGGATGGGCATGGGTAGCCCACAGTGGGACTAGGGGAAAGCGGCACAGGATGAGGATGGTGAGAAGTATTCCGTACTGCTTCATGGTTTCCGACAGGCTCCTTGTTTGTTCGACCAATAAGGTAAAAGAGTGCCACAACCACATGAAATGTGCAATGTGGAAGGTTCCAGTCAATGAACAGTTGTTGACCTTCACAGTGCTTGGGGATACACTTTGACAAAGTTTTCACGGAGAAAAGCTGTTTCGATCGACATATCGGGACACTTTCCGAAATACCACACTCTGAATGGGAGACAGTACATGGACAATAGGAAGATGGCTAACGCACTACGTATCTTGAGTATGGACGGTGTGCAGAAAGCGAACTCCGGACACCCCGGAGCCCCGATGGGAATGGCCGATATCGCGCAGGTCCTTTGGCGCCGGAACATGCGGCACAATCCGAAGAATCCGCAATGGGCCAACAGGGATCGCTTCGTCCTTTCCAATGGACACGGTTCAATGCTTGTGTATTCACTGCTGCACCTCACCGGATACGATTTGCCCTTGGAGGAGCTCAAGCGTTTCAGGCAATTGCACTCCAAGACCGCAGGCCATCCCGAGTACAAGTTGACTCCAGGAGTGGAGACCACCACAGGACCTCTCGGACAAGGATTCACCAACGCAGTGGGTATGGCGACTGCCGAGAAGATTCTTGCAGCCCAGTTCAACACACCCGAATATGCAGTCGTGGACCACTACACCTACACCTTCATGGGTGACGGATGCATGATGGAGGGAATCTCCCATGAGGCTGCCTCCTTGGCTGGAACTTGGAAGCTCGGCAAATTGATCGCATTCTATGACGACAACGGCATCTCCATCGATGGGGAGGTCGAACAGTGGTTCACCGACGATACCGCCGCACGTTTCGAAGCCTATGGATGGCATGTGGTGCGTGGTGTCGATGGACATGATGCCGATGCGATCCAAAAGGCGCTTGGTGAAGCCAAAGGTGTTTCCGACAAGCCCTCACTCATCTGCTGCCGTACGAAAATTGGCTTCGGATCCCCCAACAAGGAGGGTAAGGAGTCTTGTCACGGTGCTCCTCTTGGAGCGGACGAGGTCGCACTCACCAGAAAGGCCCTCGATTGGGAATATGAGGAACCCTTCTTCATACCAGAGGAGCTCTACCAAGCTTGGGATTGTTCCGGGGACGGGGCCGCTTACGAAACGCAATGGAATGAACTGTTCGCTGCCTACAAAGCGCAGCATCCCGAAAAGGCAGCCGAATTCTCCCGTCGTTTGGCCGGTGAAGTACCTTCCGATTGGGAAGCCAAGTTCGATGCGTTCATCGCCAAATGGCAGGAGGAAGGGGTCAAGGTCGCTTCACGCAAAGCATCCCAGATGGTGCTCGACCAGTTGGGTCCCGATCTTCCCGAGCTTCTTGGTGGCTCGGCCGATCTGGCCCCATCGAACCTCACCATGTGGAAAGGATCGAAAGCGGTTGGTGGCGACGATGCCGACGGCAACTACCTCCACTACGGAGTACGTGAGTTCGGAATGTCGGCGATCATGAACGGTATGGCACTTCATGGAGGCTTCCTGCCGTATGGCGGAACCTTCCTGATCTTCATGGAGTATGCCCGCAATGCGGTGAGAATGGCCTCCCTGATGGGTTTGCATGTGGTGTTCGTCTATACCCACGATTCGATCGGGCTTGGAGAGGATGGACCGACCCACCAGCCGGTGGAACAACCTGCGATGCTCCGTTTGACTCCGAACCTCGAATCCTGGAGACCCGCCGATGCAGTTGAGACTGCGGTTGCATGGAAGCGTGCGGTGAAGAGAAGCGATGGACCGGTTGCACTCATGCTCAGTCGTCAGAATCTGGTTCCACAGGAACGAAGTGCTGCTCAGGTCAAGGCGGTGGAGAATGGTGCCTACACCCTTTGGGAAAGTGGTGCGAAGCCTGAAGTGATAATTATCGGAACCGGTAGTGAAGTCGCCTTGGCGATGGAAGCAGGCAAGAAGTTGGCCGATGAGGGAACAGCGGTTCGTGTGGTATCGATGCCCTCATGCGAAGTATTCGAGAAACAATCGAAGGAATACAGGGAAGCGGTATTGCCTCCTTCGGTGGTGAAGCGGGTAGCGGTGGAGGCTGCGATCGCCGACTATTGGTACAAGTATGTGGGTTTGCAGGGCAAGATTGTCGGCATGAGGAGTTTCGGTGAATCGGCTCCAGCCGGTGAGCTCTACGAATTGTTCGGCATCACCGGAGAAAAGGTCTACGAAGCGGCCAAGTCGCTTCTCTAACAGTGTATGTAATTTTAACCGGGAGGGAGCAGATGCTCCCTCCTGTTGTCGAGGGAAGGTTGGACAGATGCGCATAGCCACGGTATCCTTGGATCAAAAGTGGGAAGACAAGGAGGCGAATCGTCTCCAGTGTCTTCGTTTCCTGAAGCAAGCCGCCAAGGATCATGCCGACCTGGTGGTCTTTCCCGAAATGACCCTCACTGGATTTTCGATGGATGTGGATGCGATCGCCGAGCCTTCGGACAACCTGTCAACCTTGGATTGGTTTTGTTCACAAGCAAAGTCGTTCGGTCTTGCCATTGTGGCAGGCTATGTGGAAAGGAACGCCGATGGAAGAGGTTTGAACCGCTGTGCATTGGTGAGTGCCGAAGGAATCCCTTTGTGCATCTATACCAAAGTCCATCCCTTCAGTCTGACCAAAGAAGACAGCTTCTTCGCTCCCGGCGATATACTGGGAACCTGCCGTTTCAATGGTGTGGATGTGGGATTGGCCATCTGCTACGATCTGCGTTTTCCCGAACTCTTCCAGCTGCTTTCGAAACGTTGCCATCTGATCATCACGATCGCCAATTGGCCGGCTTCCAGAGTGTTGCATTGGAATATCCTGTTGCAAGCGAGGGCGATCGAGAACCAGGTCTTCATGGTAGGGGTGAACCGCACCGGCACTACCCCCGAGGGTCTCGACCACATCTACAGTTCGGCAATCCATGATCCAATGGGAGCGCAAGTCACTCCCCTGCGGCAAGAGGGGCCATATGCGATCTGTGTGATCGATCCGGATGTGGTGACCGATGTGCGCAACATGTATGCGGTGAAGCCCGATAGGCGCGAGCAGTGGTATCGTGATCAAGGCCTCATGATTGCATCAGACGATCGCAACGGGTGAACACCTGCTCTTGCATCTCCCTGTCAAAACGGTGTCCACCAGAGTACCAGGACATGGTGAAGGCCTCTTCATCACCTGCCTTCCTGTAGCTCTCCTTCAGCAGCTTTTCCGCTCTCTTCACCTCCGCAAGGGTGAACAAGGGGTCTTCGGTCGATTGGATCACCATCGATGGCATCGGAGCACGCATGGACAGGATGTCGGGGAAATCCATCGATTCGGGCAAACGTGGAATGAAAAGCATCCAAGTATGGTCGATACAACTGTGCATGATGAGATCGTTCCAAGTGGTCATGAACCCTATCGAGGCGGAGAAACGGATTGAATCGCTGGTTCCTCCAAGGAGATTGCTGCGCAACCCTCCCAGGCTCAATCCGCAGCAGGCCAGGCGATTCGCATCCACCAGGGGATGGGATGCGAGTACCGAAAGGGCAATCCGATCCTCGGAAAGCATGATGCCGGGCCAAGTGGTCCCCGATGCAAAGATAGCCTTGGCTATCACATTTTCCATGCCGATGGCGAACGTATTGTAGTGGGAAAAGGAGTCTTCCAATGTGGAATCGAGCTTCGCACCCATGTTGGGATCGGTGTCGCCGACTTCAGGTTCGGTGATCTTGTCCGGGGGAGTGAACATATGGTCCAATACCCTTCCTGGAATCTCGTTGAAGCGTATGCGACGACTCTCGAAAGGAAAGATGTCATGAACCAACACGGCATAGCCCCTTTTCGCCAACTCGTTCGCCCAAGCCCTCCCACCATAATAGGTGTCCCTGTAGCGGTTGATGATGTCCGATGAATTTTCACCTGTATCGACCAATTTGCTCTTACCGTGGACCTTGTTCGCTCCATGATCATGTAGTGCAAGTACTCCGGGAAGCTTCTCCTTCGAGCCTGCCGGTCTCAGCAGGTAGGCCTCGGTTGGCCATCCGAACGGAAGCTGCCATTCGAGAGTGGTGATCTCCAGGCCATCATGGATCACCGAAGCGGTCTCGCGAGGTTGGACGGCAGGAAACTTCGGTGCACCGATCGCTTGATCGAAGGCCTGTCTTGCCTTTGCTCTCCACTTTGCCGGATCCAAATGGGCTTCATTGGAAAACGAGAGCGGCTTGTTTCTTTGCATTTGGGATAGATAAGTGCTGAATGATCCCAATAGTTGGGGTGTGTGGTGTTCCGACATGATAGATCTCCTGTCTTCCATTCTATGGTTTGCGTGGTGATTTCGCAATGATTTCCCTTCTGTGCGCTGAATTCCCTTGAGGTACGCACGTCGAATTCGGAATCGAATGGATTTTCATTGGTACAACTAAAACGGGGATCCTTGGAAGATATTTGCTGATTTTCCGCGGATGCATATCCAAGAAGGTTTATATTGAATACGAATTATGTAACTCAGATATTATTGAATTATATAATTCGTAGTATATATGCCTCTAAAATAAATAATATGTAAAATTTATTGACTTTGAATTTGGATAATGTAAAATACCCTTAGGAGGATGGTTATGGCTGGTACATTCAAAATTGCAATGATGTGGCATGCTGATGAGCAGGACTATAGGGAATACTGTAAAGTGTTGTCTCCCGGTTGCTCATTGTTGAATCCGAAAAGCGGGGATTTGGAATCCTTGAAGGAGGTTGCCGTCGATGCCGATGCTCTGATCGGTGTCTATATCCATGAAGAGGTCATTGAAGTCGCAAAGAGCGTGAAAATGGTCCAGATATTGCATGCCGGTGTTGCCACCGCATACCCAGGGGATGTGGTCCTTGGATTCGATCCACGCATACTCAAGCAACGTGGGGTATTGATGGGGAATATCCATGGCAATGCAAGGGCGGTTGCCGAACAGGCCATGGCGTTCATCATGGCTTGTGCCAAGCAAGTGGTGCCCTGCAACCACGCAACTTCGCAGAACCAATGGTATCCTTTTACGGAAGAAACAAAGAGCGACATGTTGAATGACAGCACTCTCCTCATACTTGGATTGGGACATATCGGAGCCTTGGTTGCAAAATACGCCAAAGCATTCGATATGACTGTGATGGCCATTGATCGAGATCCGAACAACCGGTGGGCCAAAGAGTTGGATCTGGACTACCTCGGTACTCCGGACAAGCTGATGGATGTGATTGGGAAGGCTGACTTCGTGCACTGTTCCCTGCCTCTCACACGTGAGACGATGAACAGCATTGGTAGGGAAGAGATCGGTGCCATGAAGAAATCGGCCTACCTCATCAATACTTCACGAGGGAATATCATCAACGAACAAGCTCTATATGATGCTCTGGTTGAGGGTAGGATTAAGGGTTTCGCATCCGATGTCTGGTGGATGTATTCATACTCGGTGACCGCCAACAGCTTCAGCAAGAACGAGAGCGAATCGTGGTTCGATTTTGGTTTTCACTATGGCTTGCCATCGAGGTTGGGTGTGAACAGATTGCCGATGGTGATTGGATCGAATGATCGGGCCTCATACACCAAAGGACTCCAGGATAGTTTCATTTTCGCCGGACTGCGCAATGTGGACATGCTTGCACGAGGAGAACGTCCTGCGAATATCGTTGATATCGACAAAGGCTTCTAAAGGTCGACTGGAGGTTGGCATGATTTATCATCAACGTGGAAAACAAGTAAGCTACGGCGAACAAGTGGGCATTCTACTCCTCGAAAACTATGCTCCCTTTATACCAGGGGATACGGCGAATGCGACTACGTATGAATTTCCCGTTAGATTCAAGCTAGTGGAAGGTCTGACGGTAAAACGGATTTTCGCCCATGATATGAGTCTCAAGGATGAGATGGTTCGCGCCGGCAAATCCTTGGTGGAAGAGGGTGGTGTACGTGCAATTACCGGAGATTGTGGTTTCATGGCACTTTTTCAAAAAGAAATGGCGAGGGAATTGGGGGTACCGGTCATGTTGTCCAGCCTCTTGCAGATACCGTTCATTCGATTGCTCATCCCCGAGAATAAGAAGATCGGGATTATCACCGCGAACTCCAAGTCGCTAGATAAAACTGTGTTCGATGCGATAGATGTCGAGTACGATGAACGATTGGTCATAGAAGGTTTGGAGAATAAACCGGCCTTCAACTCCGGTATCAATGAGGAGTGCGGGTTTCTTGATTCCGATCTGGTTGAACAAGAGGTGGTGCAAGCCGCGGAAAGTCTAGTTGCCAGAGACAAGGATATCCGCGTCATTCTATTTGAGTGCAGTGTCTTGCCGCCCTATGGAAAGGCAGTGCAGGATGCGGTCGGTCTTCCGGTATTTGATTTTGTCACAATGATCAACTATGTCCACTCCGCTGTAGTGAAGAAGACCTTCAGCGGTCAGATGTAGGTACATTTCGAATCTGGTGGATGCGATGGAGAGGCAAATGGTATTTGATTCCGGTGAATACCTCCAGAGGATAAATCGCGTACATGAACGCATGGCACAACAGGCGATTGACACTCTGTTGATCGTTGATCCGGCCAATATGAACTACCTTGCCGGTTATGATGGATGGTCATTCTACGCACACCAAGGGCTGGTGGTTTCCCTATATGATGAAATGCCGTATTGGTTTGGCAGGGAACAGGATAAGGCCGGAGCCAAACTGACGACATGGTTGGCTGAGGATCATCTTTTCACCTATCCGGAGCGGTACGTTCAATCATTCTCCGAGCATACCATGCAATTTGTCGCCTCATGGATCATTTCCAAAGGTTGGGAAAAAGGTCGTTTGGGTGTTGAGTTCGACACCTACTGGTATTCGGCCAAAAGCCATCACATCCTAGGGAAGTTGCTCCCCGAGGTCGATTTGGTGGATGCGGACCGTCTGGTGAACTGGATCCGAACCTACAAAAGCGAGTCGGAACTCAACTACATGAGAGAGGCCGCAACAATCTGCGGGAATGTCATGCAGACTGCCTTCTCGTCAATAGAAGCAGGTGTGGAGGAACATGCGGCCGCAGCACAAATCGCCGCTTCTCAAATCGAAGGTGCCGAAGGCGTGGGGGGAGGTGATTCACCTGCGATATTTCCCATCATGCCGGCCGGTCCCAGAACGGTTGCCGGACACCTGAGTTATGATCCCGACAGAGTGTACCAAGAAGGTGATATTGTCATGCTTGAGTTGTCCGGTTGTCGTCGAAGATACCATATGCCTCTGTATCGGACCATGTATGTGGGAACACCTCCACACACATTGTCTCGTATGGCCTCTGTCATGGATGAAGCCTTCGATGCATTGATCTCATTCATCAGGCCGGGACTTGAAGCCGAGTTGGTGGAACAGCAATGGCGCAAGATTCTCAAACCGAATTTCTCTTTGTCTCCCTCTCGGGTCGGATACTCGTTCGGACTGAACTATGTTCCCGACTGGGGGGAACATACGGTGAATCTACGACCTGGTGACTCCACAGTCTTGAGGGAGAATATGGCCATACATTTGATAGCTTGCCTACGTGAAGGACCGCTGGTTTTCGAGGCCAGCGAGCCAATTTTGATTAATGGCAATGGTTGCAGTCGGTTTATGAATATTCCACGGGGACTTTATTGTCCGTGATGGAAAAGATTGGTTCCGGATACCGGAACACAAGGAGGGGTAGAGATACATGAGATTGGGAAATGAGGCTGAAAAGTACTTGCTTGAGGTAGGTACGGCGGGCAAATGGGTCAAGGATGAATACGATGTATCCTTGAAGGACATCATGGTTCCCTGGAACTCCGACAAGAAAGTGGATGCGGCGTTGCTCGGTATACCATACGACACTTCCGTGATGGGAAGACGTGGATGTAAGTTTGGACCGAAAGGAGTGAGGGACGCGCTTGTGTTCTCCGACCTCTATGATGCGGGTCTCGATATGGATCTCTCCACAGATTTCAGTGTGACCGACTATGGCAATGTGGATGTGATGCAGACCGATGTGCTTGAAACCCATAGGCGGGTGGAATTGGTGGTTTCCGAGATTTTCAAAACGGGTGCGACTCCAGTGATCATCGGAGGAGACCATTCCCTGGCGTATCCTGACATCAAGGCACTCATCAACAATATCGGGGGCAAGGTCGGTGTGATAAATATCGATGGTCATCTTGATGTCCGAATCGCACACCATGGGGAAATCTCAAGCGGTACCCCGTTCCGGCGGTTGATGGAAGAACCAAAGGATCGTCCACTCGATCCAAAGAATTTTGTGGAGCTGGGTATCAACGGATGGCTGAACTCCCGATTCTATATGGATTATTGTCGCAAACAGGGCATTCGTGTGATTCCTGCTCGAGAAGTGCATAAACGGGGAATCGAGGATGCTGTGACGGAGGCTTTGGAACGTGCCGGAGACGGGACAGAGGCGATATTCCTGAGCATCGATATCGATGGACTCGATTTGTCATGTGCTCCAGGTACGTGCGCTCCCAATGCGGGAGGTTTGTTGTCCTACCAGGCGCTTGAAGCTGTCTGGATGATCGGCCAACACCCAAAGGCAAGGGGGATGGATGTCCTTGAAGTTGCGCCCGATCTCGATTCCGTTGGAGTTACTTCGATTATGGCAAGCGCCTTGGTGATGAACTTCCTCGGTGCAACCAAAAAACGTTTGAGAGGGTGAACCTTCTCAATAGAGGATTCATGTCCATAAAAAGGGGGAAAGACATGAAGAGCAACAGGTACACATTGGTATTGGTGATGATCGTATTGATCCTTTCATCACCCCTGCTGTTTTCCGCTGGAGCGGGAGAAACGCAGGCTCGGCAATGGAGATTCGCTTCGGCTGAGGTCGAAGGCGATTTCATGACTGTATGGGCAGAGAATTTTGCAAAGGAGATTGAAGAGTTCTCCAACGGATCGATCGAGATGGAAGTATTTCCATTCGGAACCTTGGGAGCCGAACGAGACATTCACGAGCTGGCTCAGACAAACTCGGTGCAGCTGGTGTTCTCCGACTACGGATGGATCGGTGGATTTGTACCACAGGCCCAGGTCTTTGCATTGCCGTATCTCTGGCCGAAGGATCATGGTCTTGAAGTATTCGCCGAAGTGGCCAGAAACGGTGAAATTCTCAAGGTATTGGAGCCGTATTTCCGTCAGAAGAATCTCGAACCTCTTGGACTGCTAATCGAGGGATGGCAGTGGATCACATCCAGCAGGCCAATCAGAAACATCGATGATATGAGGAATTTCAAACTCAGGGTCATGTCGTCCAGAATATTGATTAGGAATTACCAGGCTTATGGTGCAGCTCCGGTGGCACTGGATTTTGGAGAGGTCTACAACGGTTTGCAGATGAAGTTGATTGATGGGCAAGTCAATCCGATGGCGATTGCCTACAGCATGAAATTTTTTGAAGTCCAGACCCATATGACCAATCCGTTCGAATCCCTGTTCGTAGCCATACCTGCGATGAACTTGGACGAATACAACTCCTTGGATGAAGCTACCAAGAAGAAGGTGAAGGATGTGTGGAAGGATTTCCTTGAACCATCCATAGAGTGGGCGGAAAACCTCAACAATGAGTACCAGAAGAAAATCGCTGCGGAGAATCCTCGGATGACATTCTATGAAATGACCGAGGAAGATACGCTTCCCTTCAGGGAACGTGCGAAGAGTACCTATCCCGAGTATCTGGCGATGGCCGGTGAGGGTGGGCAAAAAGTACTCGATACTCTGTTGCAGGATATTGAGAACGCCAAGAAGAAGTTGGGCGTCAAGTAGTAGGAAAGAACGAATTGCCTGCCTGTTCCAAGGAAGAGGCAGGCATCCTTCAAGTACGTCCGATCCAGGAGGAAAGCCATGAGTGCGCTGGCAAGGCAACACCATCGAAGAATTTCCATGATTTTTGAGAAAATCAACAATGTGACGAGGACCATCGAGGAGACCATACTGGTGTTCGGCATTGCGTTCATGGCGGTGATCATGATTGTCAATGTAATTGCGCGCAGCTTCTTTGAAAGTATCTATTTTATTGAAGAATTGACCCAAATTACTGTAATTTTCGTCACCTTCGGGGGCTTGGGATATGGGGTGAGAAAAGCCAGACATATCAGGATGGGGGCGATTTTCGATGCGATGAATCCGAAGGTTCAAACAATCTTGATTTGGATCATATGCATCATCAGCGGAGTTTTGATGTTGTTCCTCTCATTCAAGTCGATCACCTATATTCAGCGACTGGTCAAGTTCAAGGAAATGACTCCTGCATTGCATATTCCCTACTGGATCACCATCGTGATCGTACCTTTTGGGTTTTTCATGGCTGGAATCCAATATTTTCTCACCATTGTGCAGAATATTTTGAGAAGGGACGTCTGGTTGTCATCCGAACAGCGTAGTGAATACGAAGATGAATAACCTGCCACACAAAGGAAGGCTCTTATGCTGCCATTGATGACATTTTTAATGATTCTATTGTTGCTCTTGGGATTCCCATTCATGGTAACACTACTGATACCATTGATTGCATCCATAGTCCTCTTCATTCCAAGATTCCCAATGGAAAATATTGTGCAACAAATTGTCGGGGGAATCAAACCGGCCTCCCTCGTCTGTATTCCGTTGTTTATCCTTGCGGCGAATATCATCACATCGGGTCAATCTGCCAAAAAACTGGTACGATTGGTCCAATCCTACCTAGGACATATTCCCGGAGGCTTGGCCATCACCACGAATGCCAGCTGTACGCTATTTGGATCTGTATCAGGGTCAACTCAGGCAACTGTTGCCGCCATTGGAGGGACAATGCGGCCTATGTTGCTTGATGCAGGGTATCCGAGTTCCTGGACTTTGGCATTGATCATCAATTCCAGCGATATCGCATTCCTCATCCCTCCCAGCATTGGATTCATTGTATATGGAGTGGCAACCAGTACTTCGGTCGGCAAATTGTTCCTTTCGGGAGTCTTACCAGGAATCCTTATATTCACTCTCTTTTCAATCTACGCATATTTCTATTCGAAGTATAGAAAAATAGGTGTAAGTCCCAAAGCCTCCCTACAAGAACGCTGGATCGCTACGAAGGAAGGGTTCCTGCTCATGGGATTTCCCGTGATCGTGATCGGCGGGATCTACTTCGGCATTTTGAGTCCCACCGAGGCCTCTGCGGCGACGGTGTTCTATGCCTTGATTTTGGAAGGTTTCGTCTACAAGACCCTTTCATGGAGCATGTTGCGAAAGGCTTTGCTTTCAACAGGCATCGTTACCGCAGTGGTATTCATTCTCGTTGGAGCGGGCCAAGCCTTTTCAATGGTCATAAGCTTCATGAGAATTCCCCAGACGTATTTGCCAATGCTTTTTGGCGAGAATCCTTCCACCCTTAAGGTCATCATCATCATCAACATCGCCTATTTCATCGCTTGTATGTTCGTTGATCCGATAGTGGCCATCTACATCCTGAGTCCGATATTCCAGCCCTATGTGTTGCAGGCTGGAGTGAATCCGGTATTGATTGGAACTTTGGTCACCCTACAGGCGGCGATCGGATCAGCGACACCTCCGTTTGGTGCCGATATTTTTACCGCACAATTGATATTCAGGCGTCCCTACTTGGAAATCATTAGAAGTACACCACCTTTCATTCTTATTCTTCTTTTGGTCAATGTGTTGATCATCATATTTCCCGATATCGCAATGTTCTTGCCGAACCTTTCGTTTGGAGCATAGGGGGGCTTATGAGTGAATTCTATCATATCACTTGTCATGTTGGGGAAAATGAGGGAACCAAAACGATTCCCATTGGGGCAAGACGCCTCATCTGTTTTGGGTATTCGGGTCGAGATAGGGAAGAAGTGGAGACCCATATACGCCAGCTTGAACCTTTGGGAATCCCGGCACCTGAAAAAGTTCCTACGATCATGGAGGTTTCTCCGTGGTTGTTGACAGACTCCATGAACTTTCGCGTACAAGGGTTCCATACATCGGGTGAGGTGGAATTTGTATTGATTGGGTTGCCAAGCGAAGATGAACTACTGGTGGGAGTCGGCAGTGATCATGGAGATTTGGAATTGGAAAGGATTGATGGTGCCATGGCGAAGCAGATGGGACCAAAAGTGCTTTCCAAAGAACTATGGAAATTTTCCGATGTTGTTGACCACTGGGATGCACTTGAAATGCGGGCATGGGTTACTGTGGATGGAAAGCGATGGTTGCATCAATTTGCCGGCGTGTCGGTACTGTTGCATCCGAATACCTTGCTGCAACTGTATCGGGAACGTGTTGCAGATTCGCTTGAAGGAGCGGTGATATTCTCGGGAACGATCAGTTGCTTGGAATCGCTGGTGTATCCAACACGATTCGAGGCCGAATTGTATGATCCTATTATGAAAAGATCAATTTCCCTTGCCTACCAAGTGGAGGCTTTCGATCGTAACCATTGATGGGTATACTGTAGGGATGGCGTGTGTCATGCGTCTCCTGACAATATGATATTGATGGGATGGACAAGAAATTTATTACTAGGATGTTGCGGAATGAAAGAAATGAATAAGAGTGTTTCAAAGGTTGATCAGACGGACTTGAAGATCATTGAGATTCTACAGGAGGATGGGCGTACCCCCAACAACGAAATCGCAGCGCGTCTTTCCCTTTCGGAAGGAACCATCAGGAATAGGATAGCCAAGTTGGTACAACATGATTTCCTGAAGGTGAAGGGGTTGATAAACCCCTCAAAGTTCATTGAAAAACAGTTGGTGTATCTGCTCCTCTCCGTTCCTTTGCGACAGGGGTGGATGGATGTCGGCAATAAACTTGCGGAATTCTCGGAAGTCAGGTCGGTAAGCCTGTTGACCGGTCGTTTTGACATGCTGCTTGAAGTGTTTATCGCTCCATCCGAGCTTGCGGAATTCATCAGTGAAAAGATCGGTACTTTGGAAGGAGTGAATTCCACTGAGAGTATATTGGTGTTGAAACAATTCAATAAATGGATCTGATTGGTGTGGGCAATAATTGAGTAAGCTTCAAAGACTTTATCTAGAAAGGACGTACTACCAATATGAGTAAGACCAACGACTGTTGTCTGGTGAATCTGGAAAGGATGATGGATGACCTTGATGAGGTGAATTCATTCACCACCGGTTACCATGGAAACAATGAGGGAATCACCCGACGTAGTTTCACCGATGAAGATCAAAAAGCACGTGCATGGTTGGTCGAAAAAATGACGAACCTGGGATTGGACGTGGTGGTCGATGGCTTCGGAAATGTAAGGGGAACCTTGGCCGGTATTGGCAAAGCCGTGGTTACCGGTTCCCATCTCGACACCATACCGAATGGAGGTAGGTATGACGGGATTCTCGGTATCATCTCGGCACTTGAGACCGTGCGTGTGATCAAGGAACGCGAATTGAAGATCAAACACCCCATCGAGATCGTCGCTTTTACCGACGAGGAAGAACGCTTCATGAGTTTTCTTGGAAGTTATGCGTATACAGGTGAGTTGGATGTGAAGCTTATGGAGCTGTTGACCGATAGTGATGGCATATCGCTTGCCGAGAGTATGGATAAGTATGGTTTCGATCCAAAGACTGCCATTGTCAACAGTAAAGCCGACTTGGAGAACATCAAAGCGTTTGTTGAATTGCATGTTGAACAAGGACCGTTGTTGGAACGACATGGCAATGATATCGGAGTCGTTGATTCCGTCATGGGTGACTATAGGTATGGTATCTCGATAGTGGGAAAAACCGACCATGCGGGATTTCCCATGGAAGGGCGTTCCGACGCCTTCTTGGCCTTGTATGAGCTTCTCACAAGAATCAATGCATTGACAAAAGTCTATATACCGAAAGGACTGCTTTTTACCATTGGAAGTGTCAAGGTGAGTCCGGGACTTGAGAATGTCGTTCCGGGAGGAGCATACTGTTCCATCGACCTAAGGATCAAGGACGGAAAAATCCTCAATGAGCTCGATAGGAATATCAAATCCTTCATAGATGAAATCATCGGGGTGGGGAAATTTTCCGTGAATACCGAGCATATCCTTCGACTGGCCCCTGTTCCAATGGATGAAAATATCTGTTCGACTATTGAAGCATGTGCCGAAGAAGTCGGCATCACCCATGTGCGTATGAGTAGTGGTGCCGGCCATGATGCTCAGATCATGGCCCAGAAGGTTCCCACGGCAATGATCTTTGTACCGAGTGAAGGTGGTAGGAGCCATCGTCCAGACGAATATACATCCCCTGAAGACATCCGCAAGGGAGCTGAAGTGCTTCTCAGGACCATTCTCAGGCTGGCTAGATGATTGATCGTGCAAAGAGCGCGCCGGACTCGAATGCCCTGTGTAGATCGGCAACGTTGGACTTCACCGAATTGGCTTGGAAATGTCCGGGAAACGCCAGCATGTCGAACACCTCGTACCCTATCACTTTAATTGCATCACGCATGCAAGTGATGTTGTGGTTCATCTCTTCGGGATTCACTTGTTCGCATACTCCGAATACCAAAGCCTTTTTCCCCCGGTTTGCCAGTCGTGAAGTGTAAGGACCTGGTCTGACTTCGCCAAAATCAAAGAATGGATAGAAACGATCGATAAACGCCTTCATCCATGGTGTCATATCATAGTTGTAGGTGGGAGATCCCAGGATTATTCCTTCGGACTCTTCAATCAAAGGATACAGCAGGTGCATTCCGTCGAAGAAGGAGGTGCAGGTTTTGTCGTTTCTACATCGTTCACAGCCGATGCAGTTCTCAATATGATGGGACGGCAAATGGATGAACTTTGTTTCAGCTCCTTCGGATGCTGCTCCCCTCAGCATTTCTGCCATGATGGTACTTGTGTTGCCATGTTTTCGTGGACTTCCATTGAACCCAATGATTTTCATACCCGATGGACTCCTTTTCATCCGATCACCTATGGTTGAGCCACAGGGCACTTTTCGCACCATCCCCTACAGAGTGGTCTCCATATCGACAAGTATCTCATGAGCAGCAATATCACTCAACAAATTCCTTCATTGAAATGAAAAAGAATCTGAAAAGTCTATGGGACATTCGTCCCCATGAGAGATCGCATCGAAAGTTCGATCAAAGTGGCACTGTGATGGAAATCCATCATGCAAACAGCTCTACCGAACTGAGAAGTCTCCAACACTCCATGGTCCGATCAATGATTCCGCGACGATTTCCCCAATTTACGATTGCCAACACAAGGAAACCTTTCTATCATTGCATATGCTTGGAAGAACACATCAGAACATGTTGCGCATGTATAGGGTGAATCCCAAAAACCATCGTGTGGTGATAGATATCGCATTGGACCGCTACCTCGACTATTTCCATGAATGGGACAATGCCGTATTCCGCAAGCGGGATCTCCATCCCGAATTGGCCGAATTCCTCGATCTCTGTTCAGAGGAAATTCCGTTAAGGAAGAAACTCGAACTGAATTTCTGCATCAAGAATAGACGAGAGGATGAGGAGAAGGAAAAGATCCTTGAAGCCAGCTACCGCAACTATTACGAATCCCAATTGCATATGGTGGAACGCAATCTCATGCGCCATTTCAAGTTTTCGAGCGTCTTGTTCCTGATCGCAATCGGTTTCATTGCCCTCTATTTTATGGTGAATGGATCCGGGGATTCCCATATCCTCTCGAAAATCATGGTTGAGGGTGTGCTGATCGGCGCATGGGTATTCATGTGGGAGTCATTGCATATGGTGTTCTTCGAGTCACTTGATCCGATGAAGAGAAGACGTGAATTGAAACGATTCCTCGATGCGAATATCGTATTCAAGATCCCAGAACGTCAGCACCAATGATGCATGGATGGAGCGCCCTTGCGGGTGGAAGCAATGGAACAAGGGGGGAAAGTCTCCCATGCTTTGGAGAAATAGCCGATACACTCTATGCCATCCATTATATTATTATTAATATAATGAAAAGAGAGACGGTTCATACCGTCGAAGGAGGGTGTCATGCATAAGCTTCACAATATGTTCGCTCGATTGGGACTGGTGCTCCCACTTGTACTGTTGGTACCGACTCTGGTATTTGCCGGAGGAGGAAAGGAAGAGCCTGCAGTACAGCAATCCAATGGTAGATCATCGGTGCAGGTAGATGAAAATTGGGGATTTTCCTGGCGATTCATCGAAGACAGTATCGAGTTCACTGTGAGTGCTCCCACCACAGGGTGGATAGGTATCGGGTTCGATCCCAGTCGTATGATGAAGGATGCCGATTACATCCTTGCATATGTGGATAATGGAACGGTGTATGCCCGTGATGATTGGGGAACCGGTAATACCAGCCATGGTCCCGATACCGGTCAAGGGGGAACCGACAATGTCACTGCGATTTCCGGTGCGGAATCGGATGGAGTGACGACAGTCACCTTCTCTGTGCCACTCGACTCGGGCGACCGGTATGACAAGACATTCGCTCCCGGCAAGAGCCATACCGTGCTTTTGGCCTACGGTGCCGAAGGGGCGGACAATTTCACCGGAATGCATAGGAAACGCACTTCGATCGAGGTAGTGCTTGAATGACACCATGAGGGACGGGAACACACAACTATTCCCGTCCCTCATCTCACGATGGGAGGCTGCTATCGTTCCAGTTGCGGTTTGATTCCCAATGCGTGTTCGACAGAACTCCATTTGCTCGGGTCACATGTCAACAGTACCTGCACAATTCTACCGGCTTGTCTTCGTTTCATGATGTCGTCGGAATCATAGTGGTAGTCAATCTCCATGATTTTTCCTGTGAGCAACCATTCGAGTGACACATGCAGGGAATTGGCGAGTTTTGCCGCTTCAAGTGCTTTCGGGATCCGATTGCAGGACCGTTGCACCTTCACCAAGTGGTAATTGAGCTGTGCCTCATCGACTATTTGCTTCAGAGTCATGTGTTTCGGTCGAACCGAATCGACCCGCTTCCAAAAAAAATAGCCATCGTCTATCTCAGTCATGGTCCAATCATACAACAAATTCTACAGGTTGTACACGAAAAGTTGTCACCAAATTCCAAAAAAT
>CAYZJV010000022.1:0-37440 GCA_964478945.1 uncultured Spirochaetaceae bacterium
GGGTATGACCAGGTGGTCATAACTTATCATGACCACCTGGTCATGTCAACTGTATCCCAGTGGACATCCAATTGTGATGGACAGAAGTGCTGTGGTGGATTACCGTACATCCAGGAGAGGATCATGGATAACCCCTGGTACATCACACTATTCAAGAACTATGCCCGGCACTATGACGCCGAACCGTTCACCCAAGGCACTGTCGCCGAATGCGATTTCATTGAGCGGGAACTGCAGTTCGACAAGCAATTGAAGATACTCGATGTGGGCTGCGGGACAGGACGGCATGCGATCGAACTGACCGGTCGTGGGTATCAAATCACCGGCATCGACTTGTCGGAAGCACAATTGGCCCGTGCTCGCGAGAAAACCGCGGAAGCCGGTCTTTGCATCGATTTCATCCAAGCCGATGCAAGGAACCTGCCATTCACCGGTCAATTCGATGTGGCGATCATGCTCTGTGAGGGAGCGTTCCCACTCATGGAGACCGACGAAGAAAATGAAGCCATTTTGTCGAGTGTCGCCAAGGCACTCAAGGATACCGGCAAGTTCATCTTCACCACACTCAATGGGCTGTATCCCTTGCGGCATTCACTCGATGATTTCCATGAAACCGCGGGAGAAGGCGTTTCGGAAACGTGGAGCAGCAAGGGATTCGATGTGCTCACCATGCGTGACCATAGCCGTGTACGCTTCATCGACGACACTATGGAGACCCATACGATCACCTCGAACGAACGCTACTACATCCCTAGTGAAATTTCAGCGATGCTCAAGCGCTTGGGATTTTTCCAGATCGAATTTTTTGGTGCCTACAACCGTGGCTCCCAACTAACCGACGAGGATTTCGAAATGTTGGTCATCGCAAAAAAGCATGTCACCAACCAGAGTCTGGTCTCTTCCTACACCGGAGCTTTGGAACAACACCATCTTGGAAGGGCATACCGGGTGATCATGGATGTCCTGAAACATCTGCAGCGGGAACTTACGCAGGCATTGGCACAGGCGAAGACCACCGATGTGTACCAAGGGTATCTCGATATGAGTTATGTCGGAGTGACCACTCCCCTGTTGCAGTCCCGCGACTTGAAACTCGCCATCGTCTACGAACATGTATCGGGAAATTTCCTTGCATGGTTGTCGGCGAAGAACCGAACCATTCAGGATCGGTATCGCCTGTATTTGCGTTCAAGGGTGCCATCTTCCTTCACACTGGTGGAAAAGGGACCCGGGGTGGATGCGATCATGGAAGCGGTATTGCTGGCAAATGCCGATTTCGATCGACAGGATGAGCTTGTAAGCACATTGGTGGACAAGAGTATTCGTGCGCTTCATGCCATCCATCTTGCATTGGAGGATCCACACGACGGATCGGTCTCTTCCTGCTGAAGAAATCGTTCCAAGTAGTGGCCTTTTCCCATTTTTCTGGTAATCTGGAGAAGGAGGGCACCCATGCATCAGATCTTCGTACTTTCTCTCGGTGGATCCATCATCGCACCCAACGATCCCGATCAACGGTTTCTCACACAATTCGTAGCAGCCATGGAGCAACATCTCCATGATCATCCCGAACACAAGATCATACTGGTCACCGGAGGTGGAGCACCGGCCAGGGTCTACCAACAGGCGTACAAGGCGATTGCCCAGGATGCCGATCCGAATCTGATGGACTGGCTGGGAATCGCGGCAACCCATCTCAACGGAACACTGGTGAAGGCACTGTTCGCCCACCACTGTGATGATGCGTTGGTCACCGACCCCACCGCTCCGATCGAATTTTCCGGGAGGATACTTGTCGCAGCAGGATGGAAACCGGGCTTTTCCAGCGATACTGATGCGGTGTACCTTGCCAAGCGGTTCGGAGCACAGACGGTGGTGAATCTTTCTAATATCGCGAAGGTCTACACCGCCGATCCCAAGCTCGATCCGAAGGCAACTCCCATCGACACCATCGGTTGGAATGATTTTCGCAAGATGGTGGGCGATACATGGACTCCAGGAAAGAACGTACCGTTCGATCCCATCGCATCCAGGGAAGCACAGGAAGGCAATCTCCGCGTGGTGTGCGCCGATGGAAGGAATATCGCGAATACATTCGCCATTCTCCGTGGGGAATCGTTTGAAGGAACCGTCATCGGTTGAGCAACCTATGCTTCAACTGTAGGAATTCAGGCAGGGGATCGGCGAATGATCGGGGAAATGGATTGTCCCGTTCAAAATCGGGAATCCATGGGATATTGTCGGCCAACTCCTGCACGAATCCATCCTCGATCCCCAACTCATCCAAGAGCTCGAGAAGCCTATCATACGCTTCTTCGGTGATTTCCGGAAGGGATGCCTCCATTCCTTTTGGCGGAACGAACTGTACCATCAACGATAGCCATGCGGCATGCTTGGCATGGGCAGCGAACCATCTGAGCACCTCTTCGGTGGCTTTCTCGGTTCCGGGAAAAAGCAGATGCCTGACAAGAGTACCCCTCAGCACACCTTGTTCCATCCCGGTTGCGGGATGTCTGGCTACAAGGAACCCGATCACCTTTTCGATATGTGCGATATAGTCCGCCGATCCACAGAAAGTCTTCGCCACCTGAACATCGAGGGTCTTCAAGTCGATGAGGTAGGTGTCGATATGGGGATCGATCATCTTCAATGCATCGACTGCTTCGAATCCGGAGGAATTCCATACCACAGGCAGGGAAACTCCCTTCTGCCGTGCCAGTTCAAGGGATTGGATGATGGAAGGGATGAAATGGGTTCCGGTGACCAGATTCACATTCGCAGCTCCAAACGATTGGAGATCGATCAGAAGCGAGGCGAATTGTTCGACTGTAACGGGAGTCCCCGCTTCGGAGTTGCGTGTGCTGATCTGTCGATTCTGACAATACCTACAATGAAGTGGGCAACCGGTGAAGAACACGGTTCCGGAACCCTTTTCCCCCACCAGGGGAGGTTCCTCTCCGCGATGCAGGCCCATCCAAGCGATACGCATGGTCGTATCCTCTCCACACACTCCCAATTCGCCCCTGCTTCTATCCACCGCACATGCGTGGGGGCACAATCTGCACGATCCATACCCGATCCTATCGAAATCCATGTCCTCTCCATTCGGTGTCGTCTTGACCACCGAGGCCAAATATACCATGTTTAGGTGCATGGGACTATGGAAGTATCTCAAGAATCGGGAACTCAAGCGCTCAGCTGAAGACCGCTACATCCTCTGCCTTGACGGGGGAGGCATGCGTGGAGTCATCCCCGCGACCATCTTGGAAAAGATGGAGGTCAAGCTGCGCTCCATGGGTGACGATCGTCCGCTCTATTCCCATTTCGATCTGATCGCCGGAACCAGCACGGGAGGATTGATCGCATTGGCGCTTTCCAGTGGACATAGGGATGGATCCCTATTGGTAAGTCGCCAATTGCCCACCAGAGAGGAACAGCCTGAAAAAGAAAAGTCACCTGCCGATCCCGGACCCGATATCAAGCGGATCGTGGATATCTATTTGAAGTATGGACGTATCATATTTCCCAGAAACCAGTCCCTATTCCAGTTGCACATGATCAACCAGCTGTTCACACACAAGTACGATGACATTTCATTCAACCAATTGCTCCACGATATTTTTGGCGATGTACCGATCGGGGAGTCGTTGACACCCACCATGGTGGTGACCTACGACTACGGCAACGATCGGCCCTTCATCATCAGCAGCTACGCAACTCCAGACATTCTGGTGCGAACCGCAGCTCGGGCAACGAGTGCCGCTCCCACCTATTTCTCCCCCACCACAATCATCGACCCCATTTCAAATGCCCCCATATCATTGATCGATGGTGGAGTGGTGGCCAACAATCCGGTGCTCTACGCCTATAGGGAGGCGAAACGCCTCTATCCAGATGCGAAGCGCTACCATGTATTGTCGCTCAGCACTTCAAGCTCGGCCTATCGCATGGATCCCGAACGTACCGGCAGCGGGGTCATCAGCTGGCTCGATCCCGCCAAGGGAGCTCCCATCTACCGACTGTATGCCTCGTCACAGATGCGGACCTCCAATGAGATCGCCTCGGCGATCGGCGATATGGAATATGTGAGGATACACGGAGATCTCCAAAGGAAGATTAAACTTGACGAAACCGATCCCGAAGCACTTTCCCATATGATCGAGAAGGCCAACGACATCTACACCGAACACGAACATAAGATCACGCCCTTCTGTAAAAGTTTCCTGCAGCGGTCGGTTCGTCCTCCCAGACCCGTGGGAGGTGGGCATCCATGAGTTTGATGAGTCCGCAACAACAGCAATTGGAACAGCACATGAGACAACTCTGTGATGATCTCGACCATTTCCTCGAAGATGAGTTCGGGCAACGGTATCCACTCCATCCCAACAGACCTCCTCGAGGGAAAGCTGCCAGGGTATCCTATGACGGGTTGTTCAGTACAGGTACTAAGTTTACGTTGGGATACGGAAGTGAACATGGACGCGGGTATCTTGTCGATATCGAGATGTCCACGCTCGACAAGGTAAAGCCGGAGGATAGGCAAGAAATTGAAACAGCCGCCATAGAATTCCTCAAGCGGCAATTGCCGGTCCATTTCCCCCATCGGAAACTCAGAATCGTGAAGGATGGGAAGGTCTACAAGATCGTGGGAGACTTCTCACTCGGTTCCATGTAGCCGATTCTGATGATCCTATCGATGAGAGCCGAAGCTTCCTTGAGAAAGTTCGGGAGGGATTTTGCCCTGTCTCCGAACCATGTATCGCTCACTACCCTGATGATCGCCACCGGCACTTGTGCCCTCTTTGCCGCGGCGACCATGGCATGGCTCTCCATATCGACAGCCGCGAGGTGCATCTCGTCGACAAGGAAATGGTGGCTTATACGGTCATTGGGAGAGAGGAACCTGTCGGCACTCCCGAGATACACATCTTCCCATACCCGCCTGCCATCGATTATGCCGAATGGGCGGTGGGGCAACCGATCGGTAGCAAGCCAACCGGTCTTCTTTCCTTCCGCGGTGAAGACCTCGCCACGGGAAAGTCCGAAACGACGTAAATCGATATCGTATTGGACCACTTTGGAGGGAATGACCACATCTCCCACCTTGAGATGATCCTCGATCGCACCACAACTGCCGATGCCAATCACGAACGATGGTGCGTAGGTGAGGATCGCTGAGTAGGTTTCCACTGCCGCCTGTACTTTGCCCACACCCACACAAACCGATTTTACCCGATCGCTCTCGACAATTCCCTGCAATTCTTTGGCCGAAGAGGCCACCACAAGCATCATTTGAAAACTCCGACCAATTCATCCATGACGAGTTCCAAAGAGACACCCCTGCGAACCTCACGATTCGATTCCCAAGTGAGGTGGACGGCCTTGCTCACGATCCCAGAAGCTGTCTCCACCGCTTCGAAAAACGGTTTTCCCCTCACCTGCATGCCACAGAGTATGCTTGCGAAGAAATCACCACATCCAGGATATGAGACCGGAGCGTACGGTTGACGAAAGAGCCGAACATCATCCGTGTGGGCATCATAAGCGACAACGATGCCCTCGTTTCGATCCATCACACTCGTGATAGCCACCGAACGGAATCCACGGGAACCCAATCTACGGGCCCACAAGGCGGCTCTTTCCAGAGGCAATTCGGGATCGAACGGTTCCTGTAGCAGAAGCGAGGCTTCGGTGAGATTGGGAGTGGTCACATGTGCGATCGAAACGAGACTCCGCATCCTTTCGATCATCTCGAAAGTCATCGGATCATATGGTTTGCCTTGATCTCCCAACACAGGATCGACCAGCACGAGCGGATTCGCTCCTTGCTCCCTCTGCCAATCGATGAAGTGGGAAACGGTATCGATCTGTCGATGGGAACCGAGGAAACCCGAATAGATGCCATCGAATTGCAGACCGAGACGCTTCCAATGACCAATGACATTTTCCATCATAGCGGTGAGGTCCACATACGCATAGTCGGAGAACCCGTCCGTTTGGGTGGACAACAGTGCAGTGGGAAGAAAAGATGTTTCCACACCCAATGCCGCAAGTGAGGGAATCACTACGGCGAGAGAGGCTTTCCCGTGGCATGAAAGATCGTGGATGGCACCAACCGTTTTCATATCTGGCAATACAGTACCAGTCTTGTAGACTCGCGACAAGGGGGCTATACTTCGGTTGCGAAAGGAGTCGAATATGTCAGTCACACACACCTCAAAAGATCCATTTTCAGGGGCATTGCCCACCACCGTCGAATTGGAACAGATCTATCGCAGCATGGTGATCAGCGCCAGCGGTTGGAGAAAAGTGTTCGCACCTTCGGGAGAGGAAGAGGACGACAGTACCGAAATCAGCAGACAGGATGCATATATCGTCGCCATAGCCACTGAAGCCTACTACCGTGAGAGAACCCCCCAGACAGTGATGTTGGGAACGGACACCCGTCCCACGGGGGCTGCGATAGCGGCTGTGGTGGGTCGGGTGCTACGTGCCCATGATGTGAAAATACGGAATGTGGGTATCACCGCAGCTCCCGAAATCATGGCCTACAGTGCCTACCATACGGGAGAGGATTTCTTCTATATCACTGCGAGCCACAACCCGATAGGTCACAATGGTTTCAAATTCGGAGCCAACGGGGGAGTGGCGCCTGCCGCCGAGGCAACCAAGGTGATCGCCACCTTCAGGACCCTTCTGGCCGATGGAGAGACCCCATCCATGATACAACAACTCATCTCTTCGGTGGAACCTGTGGCTGTGGATGAAAAGGAGAAGTCGGCTGCCATGGTGGCCTATGAACGACTCGTGTTGGATATCGCGACCGATTCGGAGGATGAGATGGTGTTCGGTGATTTGGTCGCTGACTTGCGTCATGAGATCGCCAAACACCCCATCGGTATCGTGGGGGAACTCAACGGAAGTGCACGTAGCCTCTCGATCGACAAGGAATTTCTCCAAGGTCTGGGAATCAAGACGAGATTCCTGAACGACATACCGGGCAAAGTGGTGCATCCGATTGTACCTGAGGGTGGCAATCTCGAGATGTGCCGCCATGCATTGGAGCAAGCCCACAAAGAAGATGGATGCTTCATTCTGGGATATGTTCCCGACAATGATGGGGACAGGGGCAATATCGTCTACTTCGATCAGGAGTCCGATGGGGCGAGAATCCTTGGAGCTCAGGAACTGTTCGCGCTTGTGGCATTGATCGAACTGAGCCTCTCCAAAAAGGAGAATATTCCCCAAGCCATAGCGGTGAACGGTCCAACCTCTCTTATGGTGGATCGAATCGCCGCGAGATTGGATGTCGCGGTATATCGTGCCGAAGTAGGTGAAGCCAATGTGGTGACTTTGGCGCAAGAGTTGAGAACGAAAGGCTATGCGGTGAGATTGCTTGGGGAAGGTTCCAACGGCGGCAACATCACCCATCCCGGCAAGGTCCGCGATCCTTTGAACACCTTGGTCTCATTGGTGAAACTCCTCAGTTCCCCTTCCCGATTCAAAGCCATCACCCATTCCAAATCGTCACCTTCGATCGCCACTGCGATCGCTTCCCTACCGGTTCGGACCATCACCGGAAGCTTCTCGAAAGAGGCGGTGATGCGAATCACCAGTGCCGACCATGGAGCTCTCAAGGCAGCCTATGAGCGACTGTTCGTGATCGACTATGCGCAACGGTCAAAGGAGCTTGAGGAGCGTTTCGGCATTTGCGGTTGGAGGGAAGAGCAAACCGAAGGAACACAAATGCGAGTCGGATTGGGGCCCGCCTACAGAACCCCACCGATGCGGGGAGGGCTGAAGATCGTATTCTCCGATAAAATCGGACAGGATACCGATTTCATCTGGATGAGAGGCAGTGGCACCGAACCTGTGTTCAGAATCATGGCCGATGCCGAAGGCAACGACCAAGAGCGGCACGACTATCTTTTGGCTTGGCAACGGGATTTGGTTTCCAGAGCTGACGAAGAAGCATCTTCAGAGGAGTGACAATCCCGCCACCGCAGCCCCAATCGTCGGAGAATCGTCGATATTCACGAAACGAACGTATCTGTGGTGCTTCCTTTGGAGAAACTCGGTCACATACTGCTCGGTATAACGGGCAAGGTTCTCAGTCTTGTAGTAGGTCGTACCATCGGCATTGATGCACACGGGATAACGGGGATTCTCCCCCACATCCGATTTCAATACCATGGCGCTCAGATTCACCGCCGTCAACTTGGCTGCCCTTGCGATGATTGCATCAAGGATCAGATGTAGTGCGGTGGCATCGGCTTCATTGGTGATGCAGGCGACCAAATCGTAGGCACCATTGTGGGGCATTTCGAGGTAATTGCTCATCCTTGTGGTGTTGAGAGGAGCCTTGGTATAGAACCGCTCGGCGAAATCTTCGGAAAGGATGCGCTCTGCAATCGCCTCTTCCACCACCACTTGGCTGAAGGAGCCGAGGTAGGCACCGCTGATCATCTTCTCGAAGTGGTAGTTGCCCGGTTGCTTGGTGCTGTCGATGAAACGACGATCCAACTCACCCGGCACCAGATCATAGTTGCCCGATTCCACATTGATGATCTGGCTACCGCTACCCAATGAAGGGAGCTTCCCAATTCTCTCGTTGCGCTCCACATAAGCGGTATTGGTTCCCGTACCGAGAATGAAACCGATGTAACCATCGTAAGGGGAAACACTGTTGGAGGCTTTCCCGGCGAGTAAGGTCGCAACCGTGTCGTTCACCACCGAGACACGCTTGTTCGCCACATCGTGACCGCGTCTGGCGAGCTCCTCAAGAAGGGATTTGCCAACCGGCATTCCGATCACTTCCGGGGCCTTGATCTCCTTCGAGAACACGAGGGGGATCCCATCGTGGTCTTCTGTGATCTCGGCGGCGTACGAAAAGCAGAACCCGATATTGTCGCTTTCATTGATCAAAGGCTCCACCTGATCGGCCAAAGTAGCGAAGAATTCCTTGGCCGACACCTCCCTATGGACACCGGGCATACCTGTCTTGTGGAACGAAGAGATGGTGGGATTCATGGATTCATCGAACGAAACCACACACGTGCGAAAATTCGTGCCTCCCGCATCAAGCACGATCACCTTCCGATAAGGTTCGATTACGGTATCGGCTTGGGTATAGGTGGGAATCATCGCCAAAGAACCGGCGCCCTTCACCGACAAACCGATCTCCATCTCCTTCAGGAAGTCATCGCAACAGTGTTGCATGTCGATGGTATCGCCAGCGATGCTCCATTCATGAAGGAACGATTCGGTACGTGCGACAATATGTTTCATTTGGTTTCCCCCTGAGATACGAGTGCACCCATTCTAGGCCAAGGTCCCGCTTCTGTCCAGTTTCTACTGCAGGAACTTCAACTCCTCCTTCAAATCGACTCCAAAGGGTGTTTTGAAAAGTGATTTCGCGACATCGAGATAATCCTCTCCATTCGCGGTCACACGAGTGGGTATGATCGCCGAACCCGCCGGACCTTCAAGAGGAATGACGAAGGAGAAATCGAGTGTGAAGGGGGACCGGATCCTACTGCCCGTGACATCCACCACTCCCCTTCCCTCGTAGCGGAACGGATATGGCGTGGAAAGACGCAACGCCTCAAGTGTTCCCGTCAATACAATTTCCCGCTCTCCCAAAGCTTGGGGCCGCAAGAATTCCACCATACGATAATAATCGGGAAGAATGGGGACCACTGCCACGAAAAGCGCCTCCAGGAAACCCATCTGACGTGGGGGCGGGGAAGGACTTTCCAGCACCCTCTTACGCAGAAGACCCACATCGGAGTGGTCCAAAACGAGCGTGAAGTTGGAGAATGAAGAGTCGGATTCGAAAGCGGCATCCTCGAATTCCAACGGAGGAACAAGATTGTCGGACGCCACTGTGGCGGCAGCCGCAACGAGAACGGATTGAAGGGCCACCTTCACTTCACCATCCGAAGGAAGCGCCGTCCCAGAGGCGTTCGATGCGGATACCATGAATACCAAGAGAAAGAGAACCCATCTTCGCATGCGCATCGACTCCTTGGGGGAACGATACCAAAACTCCCCGTATCTGTCAAAACAAACAAGACTGTGGTACATTGGTGACATGAAACGTAGCGAAACCTTCTTTTGGTACGACCTGGAGACATTCGGTCTCAATCCACGTTACGATCGTATCGCCCAATTCGCCGGAGTACGCACCGACATGAACCTCTCGGTGATCGAAGATCCGGTGGTGCTCTACTGCAAATTGAGTGACGACTATCTTCCCGATCCCCTCTCCTGCATGGTCACCGGCATCACTCCCCAGGAAGTCGAGGAAAAAGGGATGATCGAACGTGATTTCATCGCCAGGATCAATGGGATCTTCAATGTCCCGGGCACCTGTGCGGTAGGATACAACAGCCTTCGCTTCGATGACGAGTTCATCCGCAACACCTTGTTCAGAAATTTTTTCGATCCCTATGGACGGGAATACAATGAGGGTAGAAGCCGTTGGGACATCATTGACCTGGTACGGGCTGCCCATGACCTTCGTCCAGAGGGAATTGTCTGGCCCACCAAGCCCGGTTCGGGAAAACCTTCGTTCAAACTCACCGATTTGACCGAGGCGAACGGGATCGCCCACGAACAAGCCCACGATGCGATGAGTGACGTATGGGCAACCTTGGAACTGGCGAGATTGCTCAAATGGCGACAACCGAAGCTCTTCTCCTACCATCTGGAACTACGCAACAAACAGAAGGTGAAACGCTTGCTCCAAACCCCGATGGGCAATCCGGTTGTCCATACCGCCGCCGAATTCACCGGTATCGAAGGATGCACCACTGTGGTGCTTCCCATCGAAGGTTCCTACAAGAACAAGAATCTGGTGCTTGCGTTCGATCTTATGCAAGACCCTTCCGTCCTCATTTCCGCGGCGAAAGCCTATGGCGAGCTGGAGGAGGTGAAACAGAAGGAGGACAAGTTCAGGAGCATCGCACAGAAGGCAAGGACGGTATTGAAGGAACATGGCGATATCGCCGAAGCATTGAAGGAATCGACCGAGTCGTTGACGGAAGCGGCCAACCTCCTGGCCAATCTTCCCGGCCTTGTGAGCGCATCCGACCGTCTGTTGAGAGTGCATGGCCTACAGAAGATATCGGTCAACCGATCTCCGTTCATCTCCCCGCTCAACGTATTGTTGGACGATCCTGCGATCCCCGCACGTCTTGGTATCGACCTCGACAGATGTGAGAGGCATAGGAAACAGTTGTCCGAACATCCGATCCTACCGGTGAATATCAGGAAGGCGGCCGATGCGGACGAATACCCCGAGGTCGACGATGTGGATTTCTCACTGTATGTGGATTTCTTCGGGGATGCGGATGCGAAACGGTTTGCCATGATTCGTGACATGTCCGCCAAGGAGTTGCTCGACTCCAACTTCTCTTTTGATGATCGACGGGCACCTGAACTGCTATGGCGCTATGTCCGAAGAAATTGGCCCGAAGCCCTTGAAGGAGACCGAAAGGAAGAGTGGCACCGGTTCTGTGAGCACAGGTTGCACTTCACTCCTGGGGATACGCTGGTGAACCTTGAATTCTATGCAAGGAAAATTGCGGAACGGCTCAAGTCACAAGACACCGATGAACAGGACAAGCGGATTATGCAACAGCTGGAGGAGTATGGAAAGGCACTTTGTGGCAAACTCGGGATCACCTATCCCAGATGATCACGTACCTTGATGAAAGCCGCCACCGCCGCATCGACATCCTCGGCTGTATGCGCAGCCGATAGCTGTACCCTGATGCGGGCCTTTCCCTTGGGAACCACTGGATAGCTGAATCCTATCACATAAATACCCTCGTCCAGCAGTTTGTCGGCCATTTTTACTGCTATTCGCTCATCATATAGCATCACAGGCACAATGGCGGTATCGCCGGGAACCAAAGTGAAGCCCGCGGCGGTCATCGCTTTCCTAAACTGTCGGGCCCTTTCCATCGTCTGTTCACGATAAGGATTCCCCTTCATCAGCAATTCCAATACCTTGCTGGTTCCACCGACTATGGCGGGGGCCAGGGTGTTGCTGAACAGATAGGGACGGGCCCTCTGACGAAGCAGATCGACAATCGGTTTCCTGGCGCAAATACATCCGCCGCTGGCTCCTCCTAGAGCTTTTCCGAAAGTGGTGGTGATGATGTCGACCCTTCCCTCCACTCCACAATGTTCTGGCGTTCCCCTTCCATGGGTACCGATATATCCGGTCGCATGCGAATCGTCGACCATCACCATGGCATCATATCTCTCGGCCAGGGTGCATATCGCCTTCAGATCGGCGATGTCGCCATCCATGGAGAATACCCCGTCGGTGCAGATGAGCCGCCTGCGATACTTCTGTGCCTCGACCAGATGTTTCTCCAATTCCTCCATATCACTGTGGGCATACCGATAGCGTTGGGCCTTGCAGAGCCTCACTCCATCGATGATCGAGGCATGGTTCAACGCATCGCTGAGAATCGCATCAGAATCATCCAACAACGGTTCGAACACCGCACCATTTGCATCGAAGCAGCTGGAGAACAATACGGTATCCTCCATACCGAGGAAATTGCTGATCTGTCGCTCGAGTTCCTTGTGGGCCTTTTGCGTGCCACAGATGAAGCGTACCGAAGAGAGTCCGTATCCCCATTCATCCATCGCTTTTGCAGCAGCGGAGACCACTTGTGGGTTATCAGACAGACCAAGATAGTTGTTGGCACAGAAGTTCCTTACCTGCTTGCCACCGACGGTGATCATCCCCCCTTGGGGACTCTCAAGGATCCGCTCATGCTTGAACAGACCCTCGGCATGCAGCGTTTCGACAAAATCTATTAGATCCTTCTTCAGTGTTTCATTCATCATCTTGCAGCACCTCCCTTGTCCATCCTATCTCCAATCTTCTTCAACATATCTTCGGTCATCCTTGCCAAATCATACGTCGGCTTCCAGCCCCATTCAACCCTTGCAGCATAGTCCTCCAAGCAATCGGGCCACGAGTCGGCGATCGCCTGTTTCACCGGATCGACCCGGTAGCTGATCGTGAAGTCGGGAATATGGGTCCTGATGTAGGCAGCCTGCTCCTCGGGACAAAAACTCATCGCAGCCACGTTGAAGGCGTTCCTATGACGAAGTTTCGTTGGATCCGCCTCCATGATACGTACTGCGGCCTCCACTGCATCGGGCATGTACATCATGTCGAGATAGGTGTCTCCTTGGAGGAAGCACTCGTAACGATGTGATGCAAGGGCTGCGTAATAGATTTCCACCGCATAGTCGGTCGTCCCCCCACCTGGAGGAGTCATGCTGCTGATGATTCCAGGATAGCGTACCCCTCGAGTATCGACATCATACTTGTGGTGGTAGTAATCACATAAGAGCTCACCTGCGACTTTGGTCACGCCATAGATGCTGGTGGGCCTCTGTATCGTATCCTGTGGAGTAAATTTCTTGGGAGTGGTGGGACCGAATGCTCCGATGGATGAGGGTGTGAACAGCGCACAACCATGTTCCCTGGCAACCTCCAAGGCCGTCATCAATCCATTCATATTGATGTCCCAAGCCTTCTGGGGATCCTTTTCAGCAGTAGCCGACAAAATAGCGGCAAGATGATAGATCGTGTCGATGTTATAGGTGCGCACCAGATTGGAGAGCATCACTCCATCCCTGCAATCGACCACATGGAAGGGTCCGCCTTCAATCAGTTCCCGATTCACATCATCTCTGATATCGGTGAGCACCACATTCGAATCACCATACAGTTGGCGAAGACGGACCGCAATTTCGGAACCCAGCTGTCCCAGGGCTCCGATGATCAGGATACGTTTCATGAAAGCCTCCTCGGAAAGCTCTTCCTTGACAACACAATTCTCTCGACCTACAATAACCTTGTTCATTATAGTGAACAAGATTTAGTATGTCAAACAATATGGAGAATCGTATGGAGCATCCACCCATGATAGGCAAGAATATCCAGAAATTGAGAACGGCACGCAACCTCACTTTGAACGTCCTCAGCGAGCGTTCGGGGGTCTCCAAGGCGATGCTGAGCCAAATCGAATCGGACAAAGTGAATCCCACGGTGGCCACCGTATGGAAAATCGCACGTGGTCTCGGGGTCGATTTGCAGGATCTTCTCGATTCCACCGGGACCCCCAAACGGAAATTCGCGGTGAATCGAAGCGATGCGATCAAGGTACTCGACACCGATGAGCATGGAGTGACCATCAAGGTGTTCTCGCCGCTCGAGATGGCTGGAGATCTTGAGATATACCTATTGCTCTTCGATCCCAAGACATCGCTACCGAGCGATGCCCACTTCCCCAACACCGAGGAATTCCTCACGGTTATGAAGGGTTCGGTCACGGTCACCGCCGGGGACAACACGGTCGAGTTGCATAAGGGAGATTTTCTGGCCTACCACGCCGATATCGCACACACGATCGCAAATGAAGGAGCTTCGAATGCCGTGGTCCATATGGTGGTAAGGTACGCTCCGGTGCAATCCTGACTGGACTTCATTGACAATATAGACTTTTCTTCTTGCCCTGAAGGCAAATCCGTGCTTATATGTCTCAGAAGGGAGTCTGAAAAAATGGCAAGAGGACTAAAGATTGGTGCCCCGGTGATGGCATCGTACGGAATGGGAAAATTCCTCGCCGAATTCCTCACCGGAGCATTCGGTGCAATCGTGTTCAAGTTCTATGAAACCGAGATAGGACTCTCGGCTGGATATGCAGCTCTTGCGACCATCCTCTATTCGTTGTGGAATGCGATCAACGATCCCGTCATCGGCTATGTGACCAACAGGAAGGCTCCCCTATCCCGTCTCTTGGGACGACGCTTCCCCTGGATCATCATCGGATTGCTCTCAAGCGCGGTCTTCTTCGTGTTGATCTTCTCGGTACCGGAATCTTGGAGGGAACAGGCGGGAACCCGACCCCTGCCGGTATTCCTATGGATGGTGTTCACCATCTGTCTTTTCGACGGATGCTATTCCTTGTGGGAAGTGAATTACCAGTCGGTCTATCCCGACAAGTTCCGTTCCCAGGAGATACGCACCAAAGCGGCGGCAATCAGCACCGCAGTAGGGGTGTTGGGGGTCGCAGCCGGATTCGTGGTTCCTCCCCTATTCTTCTCATATGGGGATGTGGGCAGCTACCTCACCAGCGGTTGGGTAGTCGCCGCGATCACCGTCGGAGGAATTCTTCTGCTTATCCCCGGTATCCATGAGACTAAGGAGATGATCCAACGGTTCACCAAACATCAAAATACGCTGAGAAGTGAACCAAAGCGGGAACATGCCTTTCTTCCTTCGATGCTGCGGGCCCTTCGACACCGAGACCTTTTGGCGTTTATACTCCTGTTGTTCCTCTACCAATCGGGTGCAATGTGCATGACCAGCTCGGTGCACTATGTGGGGGATTACATCCTCAATGTCCCCAGCAGCGGCACCACCACCATCTTCGCAGGAATGCTGATCGGGACCCTCGTCTCCATTCCGGGATGGGCCCTTCTTTCGAAACGGATCGCCAACAACCAGAGGATGCTCCTCATCACTGCGTTGGTGATGTCGGTATGCTCGTTCCCCATGACATTCATCGATACGAAGTTCGGCTTCACCATCTGGATGGCGCTTTGGGGTCTTGGATTCGGTGGCTTTTGGACATTCATGGGACCGGCCATGGCCGATATCGTGGATTCCATCGTAGTGTCCGACAAGAGACGTGACGATGGGGTGTTGATGGGAATCAGAGCATTCTTCATGCGCTTCTCGTATGCCAGCCAAGCCATCGTATTCTGGTTGATCCATACGATCACCGATTTCAATGCCGATCCCACTTCACCTGCGGCCAAAATGGGAATCAGTCTCCACATGGCCGCAATCCCTTCACTATTTTTCCTCGCCGGCGCAATCGTATTTTTGAAGATGAACACCCTTGATCCGAAAAAGATCGCGGAGAACAAACGACAGTTGGCCACGCTGGACATCTGAGGCGGGAAATCGTTATACTTGGTTCCCACGGAACATATTGGTTCCGGGAGGAGCGAACGATGATAGAGATCCTGCAGAAATATGAACCGCAATTCGCCGAATTGGACAAACGCCTCGCCGATCCCGATATCATGAAGGATATCGACGAGTATCGTAGAATCATGCAGGAAAGGGCCCACCTCGAACCCATCATCGAAGCCCTCCATACATTGCGCGATTTGCAGCAACAGATAACGGCCGCGGAGACCATGATCAAGGAAGAGAAGGACAGTGAACTGATCGATATGGCCCGTGAAGAGCTTGAATCGCTTAGGGACGAACGTGATGAACTTGAAGAGAAAAGCAAAATGCTCCTCGTCCCCCCCGATCCCATGGAGGGAAAGAACATTATCATGGAGATTCGGGCAGGAACAGGAGGAGAGGAAGCGGCCTTGTTCGCAGCAGATCTGTTCAGGATGTATTCCCATTTCGCCGAAGGAAGACGTTGGAAGATCGAGATCATGAGTGCGAACGAAACGGGTATAGGAGGATTCAAGGAGATCATCTTCTCGATATCGGGAAAGGATGTGTATGGGAACCTCAGATGGGAAAGCGGTGTACATCGTGTCCAACGCGTTCCTGAAACCGAATCGGGAGGTCGTATCCATACTTCGGCAGTCACCGTCGCCGTACTTCCTGAAGCCGAGGAAACCGATATCGAGATCAAGCAGGAGGACCTCAAGGTCGATGTGATGAGATCGGGAGGCCCCGGTGGACAATCGGTCAACACCACCGACAGTGCCGTCCGGCTTACCCACCTGCCCACAGGCTTGGTCGTCATCTGTCAGGATGAGAAGTCCCAGATCAAGAATAAAGCCAAGGCACTACGGGTCCTTCGTTCACGTCTCTATGAAATGGAAGAGGAGAAGAAGGCTAGGGAGAGGGCCGACAACCGTAAAAGTCAGGTCGGTTCCGGTGACCGTTCCGAACGAATCCGAACCTATAATTTCCCACAGAATCGTCTTACCGACCATCGCATCAACCTCACCCTCTACAAACTCGATCTGGTGATGGCGGGACAGTTGGAAGAGGTGGTCGATGCCTTGAAGATGGCCGCAGGGGAAGAGGCGCTCAAGGAGCTGCAATGATTGCTGTCGGCGATGCGCTCTCCAAAGGAACCAAAGCCATCCAGGCCCATGGTGTATCGAGGACTCCTCTTTTGGACGCATCGCTTCTGCTCTGTGCCACCACCGGCATGACGAGGGAGCAGCTGTATGCCAAATCGGAACAACTGCTCTCCGATGAGGCTGAAGCGGTATATGTGACTCTGATCACGAAGCGTTGCGCTTCCCAGCCTATCGCATATCTGTTGGGAAACAGGGAATTCTATGGAAGGACCTTCACCGTTACTCCCGATGTACTCATACCAAGACCCGATACCGAAGTACTTGTTGAGACTACGCTGGAACTGGTGGACGGTTCCTGTGGTTCGACCATACTCGATTTGTGCACGGGAAGCGGTTGCATCGGTATTACTCTGGCTGCGGAGCTCCCCCATTCCACCGTTACACTGGTGGATCTGTCGGAAGCTGCGCTCGAAGTAGCCCGAATAAACGCGCAAAACCTTGTAAAACGCCCGATTGAGCTGTTGCATGGGGACCTCTATTCCCCCCTTGAAGGTCGCTCTTTCGATCTTATCGCAACGAATCCACCCTATCTGACCGAATCATGGTACGATGAGACTGAAGCACAGGTGAAGGCGGAGCCTAAAATGGCTCTCCTCGGAGGAGATTCGGATGGATTGTCCATCATCCGCAAAATAGTGGAAAAGGCACCTGATCATCTGTATAAGGGGGGAATCCTACTTATCGAATGCGATCATCGACAACAGGAAGATGTGGTGGAGCTCCTCTTTGGAAGAGGGTTCACACATATCGGATCAAAGAGGGATCTCGCACAATTGCACCGTGTGGTGTGGGGGGTGTGGAATGTATGAGGAATTGACCAACAGGTTTGTGCAGAAGGCATTCCGCTACACCAAGGATGAACAACAGAGAATCCGGGAAGCGGCGGTGTTCGCATGCGAATCCCACGGAAACCAAAAGCGCCATAGCGGAGAACCCTACATTATCCATCCCTATGCGGTGGCTGAAATTTTGATGTCGATTCGGATGGATGTCGATACCGTGGTCGCGGGATTGTTGCATGATACTCTTGAGGATACACCGGTCACCTTCGAAACCTTGGTTGAGAAGTTCGGCCAAACGGTGGCGGACCTGGTGGAGGGCGAGACCAAGATCAGCACACTGAAGGTCAAGAACAAGAGCCAACAGGAAGCCGAGACGATCCGCAAGATGTTCTTCGCCATGAGCAAGGATGTGCGGGTCATCATCATCAAGCTGGCCGACAAACTCCACAACATGAGGACATTGAACCATCTCAGTCCCGTGCGGGCCAAGGAAATTGCCAGCGAGACGTTGGACATCTACGCTCCATTGGCAGATCGACTCGGTATGTCGTGGCTCAAGGGAGAACTCGAGGACCAATCCTTGAAGATCCTCAAACCCGATACCTTCCAATACATCGAGGAGTACCTACTCTCAAAGAAGAGTGAGCGGACCGCCTATCTCACGAGAATTGAAAAGAGCCTCTACAGGACTTGTGGTGAACAAGGACTTGCCAATGTGGAAGTCCAGTCGAGAACCAAACATACCTACGGCGTCTACATGAAGATGAAGAAACGGAAAAAGGAACTCGAGGAGATAGGCGACATCCTGGGAGTTCGCATCATTTGCGATACGGTCAATGAATGCTATACCCTGTTGGGCTTGGTGCACAAACTGTGGCCACCGATAGAAGGTCGTTTCAAGGACTACATCGCAATGCCCAAGGCGAACAATTACCAAAGCCTCCACACTACGGTGATGGCACTCGACGGCAGATTGCTTGAGATCCAGATCCGCACCCGCGAAATGCATGCCACCGCCGAATATGGTGTGGCCGCACATTGGGTCTACAAGGCAGAGACCGGGGTCACCGAAGGGAGCTGGATGCAACGCGACAGCGAACAATTCACCAGAATCCTCCATAAACTGAAGAGTTGGAGCAATGAGATAGAACAATCGGAGAGTTTTCTCGACGATATCAAGGGTGAGTTGCTCAAGGACACCATCTATGTCTTCACCCCACAAGGCCATATCGTTGAACTGCCGGCGAATGCGACTGCGCTCGATTTCGCCTATCACATCCATACCGAGATCGGCAACCACACCACGGGAGCGAAGGCCGATGGTTCGATCATTCCCCTCAGCCAACCGTTGAAAAACACCCAGGTGATCGAAATCCTCACCAGCCCCAATGCCCATCCGAACATCAACTGGCTCCGTTTGGCGAAAACCACCAATGCGAGAAAGAAGATCCGATCATGGCTGAACAAGAATGACGACAGTCTGATCATCGACAAGAACATCATCGCGAAGAAGAAGGTGGAGACACCTCCTGTAGAGGAACCGGAACCCCAAGTGGTGGAAGGGGAGATCGTCCGTTCGGTAATGGACCAGAGCCGACTGACCTTCAAAGTCGGTGATGAGAAGAATATGATGATTTCCCTTGCGAAATGCTGCAATCCCCGGAGGGGAGACGACATCATCGGCTATGTGTCGCGTGGTAGGGGCATCATCGTCCACAAGAAGAATTGCAGGAACCTCAAGCATATGACCGAGATCAATGAAAGGAGTATCGAGGTGGAATGGGAGACCGCACAACCAAGGCTCACCAGAAGGTTCCGCGTCGTCAGTCGCATCACCCAAGACCTCTTCGCCGAGATCGAGGGTGCAATCCGCAAATATCGCGGGCACCTGATCGAAGGAAGGTTGGAAGATGGGGAACAGGAAAGGCTTATCGGCAGCTTCACCATGGAAGTGGCCAATGAAGATGATTTCAAGAAGGTGGTGAAGAGCATCAAGTCAGTCCCTTCAATCGTCTCCATCACTCCCCTGTAATTTCTCACCACCCCTCTTCCAGTACTCGGATAATCTCGGGCAACAACTGCTTTTTCCTCGACAAGACATCCTTAAGAATGTATTTTCCGGGTGATTCCATCGGATACACAAGCGACTTTTCTTTCCTCGGGTAGCTTGTCGAGAACAATACGCTGTCCTCCTTGATCACATCGGTAACCAAAAGAAGCGCCCATTCCAGACGGTGGGAATGCTTGGTCTCCTCTAGTTGCTTCAGATAGGTTTCCTTGACTTCATCGACTTGTGCCAAGGTAGTCACCTCGACTTGGCCAATACCGAATCTTACCCCTTGCTCATCATAGACTTTGAAATCACCTTCCACCACCTTCTTGGGATCGGCCTTTCCCAGTACCGCCGCGGCCTTGAAGAGATCCTCACCGAATTTCTTCACATCTGGAATTCCGGCAATGGAACAGAGGGCCTCCACGGCGATGACATCCTGTCGTGTGGTGGTGGGGCTCTTGAGTATCACCGTGTCGCTTATGATGCCTGCGAGCAACATCCTGGCAGTCATGGAATCGAGGGGAGCCCTCCATCGCAGAAACTGATGATAAATGATCGTACAGGTACTGCCCACCGGTTCGGATGCGATGAAGATCGGTCTACTGGTCTTCTCCGCATCAAGCCGATGATGGTCGATAATTTCCACGATATCGGCTTCCTCCAGTCCCTCGATGCTCTGCTTGAGCTCATTGTGGTCCACCATGACCACCTTTCTTCGCGGACGTTCGAGAAAACATCTTCTGGTGACGAATCCGACGAACCGCTCTCCATCGAACACCGGCAATCCACGGAATTCGCTCTCCATCAACATACGTTTCGCATCGTCGAACAGATCGTCTACATCGACGCGTGGAGGAGTACTCGAAACAAGTCTCCTCACCGGCAGACTCATTCGCAAGAGGCGGATGGTTTCGGCGGTATCCTCGTACGACTTGTAGATAATGCCGCGGTAGTTCGAATAGTCGGCCTCAATCTGTTCATTTGGAAGCAATCCAGTGATGATAATGGCCGGAAATTGATGATCGATACCATATTGTAGGTGTTTCCTTCTATTTCCTACCACCAACACGGGAAGATCGGGAAGGAGCGCCTCCAAACGGCTACAGTAGACTTCAAACTCCATTGCCCCAGTCATGATGTACGCATCGAACCAACGGATATCATTCCTGAGGATATATTCTCCTCTGATGACCTTGCTGAAATTCGCAGGATAGAAACGATAGCGGGGGCGGTCCTCCGCATTCTCACGCAGAAAGAATGCGGTGATCTCATCCAAACTGAGCAACCCGTGGAACGTCTCACCATCGATCAGAGGAACCACCGAAGAGTGGCGGTCGCTGATCATCGTCACCAGACTGTACACGGGATCTTCAGGATGCAAAGCCCAGTAATCACGAGTCACCACATCACCCACTTTGGCCCTCACGTCCTTGACGAATATCGGAGGATCGGCATTCGCCTGTTCGAACTGGTGCTTGGTGGCTTCGTTCATGTGTCCGATCCGGATGGGGAGATAGGTATGCTCCACATCCACGATATTCTTCAACCTTGCGTAACACCATGCGGCACTCACCGAATCGAGATCGGGATTCCGATGGCCGGTGACATAGATTTCCTGCATTGACTCACCCCCGTTGTCATCGTAATCAAAGGAAGGTCATCACGCAATAGGAATGTGGGATCAGATGACAAAGAGACGCAACAGCAGGAAGAACACCGCTTGGATGATCACAATGAGAGAAGGAATGGTACTGGAACTCTTCAGTTGCATGGTTTCGTACAATCTGGTGAATGCGTATGCAATGAGAAACCATGCGATATAATTCTGCACCGGAATGGAACCTCCCGACCAGGTCCAATAGTCGAGTGCGATCGCCACAGGCTCCATGATCCAGTCGAAGACCACAGTGACCACTGCAGTCCCGAGTGCGATGAAGGTTCGATGGTTCGCCACCCGTTTCATGAGGGACACGGATCCCATGATGATGAGTGTCCAATTGATTCCGATGAGTACGGGAACCCCTAAAATTGAGAAACCAAGGGTATTCCCATATACATACCCACCGAATATCCAACCGGTCGCCACTCCAATGACTTCCAGAAGAAAAGTGCAGAGGAAAGTCACGCCAGCCCAGAGCAACAACCTTTGGTGTTTCGCAACCACATCGGGCAGGAAACCGATCACCGCTGTGGCGAATATGGTAAGGGGTGTCATCGACAACATCACCGGAAAAGTCGCATCGATCAGATGAAATAGAAAACCCATCACATAGAATATGGGCAACAATCGGAAGACCCATCGACTGAAACGATCAGTGTTCAACATCCGAACGCAACCCCCAATGTGTGGGCCAAACCTTTCCTTAAGATCCTGGCCTTCGTCGGTTTCACCCTACGTTCGAATACGATGAAGGGATTCATTGCGATTTGATGGGCCGTCCAGCAGTACATGTCGGCTGCGGTCATGATGGGGATGCGATATCGTCTTGGAATGAAATGGTATCCTGAAGCAGCTTCCTTCTGCCATGACTGGTAGCGTGTAATTTCAGTTCTCATGAACCGCTCGAATTCACTCCTGTTGGACAAGGCATCCCTCTCGGACAGTCCTTGCAAAGTCGTTCCTGTCAGAGGAAGATACCGCCTACCGAGCCCGTTGTCTTCTTCGATGTCGCGGATAAAATTGATGTATTGCATTGCCCGTCCCAGCATCGCGGCGGCAGGAAAACTCTCCTCGGGAAGATCCATGATTCGGGCCATGAAGAGACCGATCACCTCGGCGGAACCGTAGATGTAGGTCAGAGTCTCGTCGAGTGTCCCGCAGGTGGAGGAGACCAAATCATGCTCCATGGAATCCAGGAAGGCTTCGGTCCACGCAGGATCGAACTGTTTCCTCCGCTGCAGCTCCAAGAAGGAGTCGATGATATGGTCACCGGTCGGCTTGCCCGTTTCGAGCCCTTTCGAATATGCAAGACGAAATGTCTTGAAGGCTTGGGGATCCACAGGAACATCGTCCACCAGATTGTCGGCCACACGAACGAACCCATAGAGCGCATACACATCTTTACGAACGGACTTCGGAAAGAAGCGGGAACTGAAGTAATAGGTTTTGCTCCCAGAGCGAAAGATGTGCTCATGCTGCTCATGGACCATACGCTTTGTTGATCTCCTGTGCCACTATTTCGGATGCGATGAGCACCATGGGAACACCGACACCCGGATGAATATATTGTCCTGTATGGAAAAGATTTTCAATATGCTTGCTCCTGTTGGACGGACGGAAGATGGCAGTCTGCATCAGCGTATGCGAGAGTCCGAGCGCCGTACCCTTGAAGGCATGGTAATCGTGTATGAAATCCCGGTGGGTATAGATCCTTCGGACCTCCACATCCTTGGTCAGATCCTCACCCGTAACTTCCTTCACATGTTCCAACACATGTGCAAGATACCGTTGGCGTTGCGCATCCGAGTCATCGAGTCCAGGGGCGACAGGAACGAGGAGAAATACGTTCTCTCCATGTTCGGGAGCCGACTTGGGATCTGTCTTCGATATGCAGCTGAGATAGAAACAGGGGTTATCCGGCCAGGAAGGGTTCTTGAAGATCGTATCGAAGTGGGTATGCCAATTCTCGGCGAAATAGAGGTTGTGATGCTCCAGATGCTTCAATTTCCTACCGATTCCCAGGTATGCGATGAACATCGATGGTGCCACCACCCTCTTCTCCCAGTACCTCTCGCTGTAGCTTGCATCGCTTTTCGGCAACACATCCCTATCGATATGGTGGTAGTCGGCTCCACTGACCACCACATCGGCTTGGTGATAGCCCTTGTCGGTTCTCACCCCCACCGCTTTTCCTGCCTTGGTATCTATCTTGAGGACCTCTTCACCTGTGATCAATTTCACACCCAACTCATTACAGAGCTTCACAAAGCCTTGGGCCGCCCCTGCCATTCCTTCATCGGGGAAGAAGACTCCCAATTCAAGATCGACATGGCTCATGATCGAATAGATGGCCGGTGCATCGACCGGATTGGTTCCCAGAAACACCATTGCATACTCGAGTATCTGCCGGGCACGCCGGTCGTTCACATAGGTTCCAACGAATTTGTCGAGTTTCTTGAAGATGCCAAGTCGCAAACCTTCGGTCATCAGCCGCTTGTTGAAGAATTCACCCAGATGCTTGTAGTCCTTGTAGAGGAATTCCTTCATGGCCACACCATACTTGTAGGAGGCCTGCCGCATGTACTCGGACAAGGCGTTTCCACCACCTGGTTCGAAGGATTCGAACAGTTCGAGGTTCTCCTCCTTGCGAGGACTTAAAAATGCCGATTCGCCGGCACCGAAAAAGACTTTGTAGTAGGGATCAAGTGGCAAGAGACTGAAGTAATCCTCCCTCTTCTTACCGAACAATCCGAAAAAGTGTTCGAAGACCTCGGGCATGAGGTACCATGAAGGACCAAGATCGAAGGTATACCCATCTTTTTGCCAGTGCCTGGCACGCCCACCAAGGGATTCGAGTCGTTCGATGAGGGTGACCTCCCATCCGTCGCGTGCCAATAGAGCCGCACTGGAGAGGCCTCCAAAGCCTCCACCGATCACTACCGCTTGTCGTTTCATGATACGACGATACCGGAAATTTGAATACGTTTCAACAAATTTATGATAACCTGAGGTCACCACACGACCCATGGAGTGTTGGTATTTCATACAAGAGGAGCCAGCGATGAATCTGTACCTCATTATCACATTGGTTGTGTTCGCCGCACCGTTTGCGCTATCGTTCGACAAGAAAGTAGCCTTCCATACCAAGTGGAAACAGCTGTTCCCATCCCTACTCCCGGTCAGCGCGTTCTATCTTCTATGGGATGTGTTGGTGACCGAACGTGGGGACTGGGCATTCAATCCCGAATACGCAGGATCATTGCGTCTGTTCGGTCTGCCCTCCGGAGAATGGTTGTTCTTCTTAGTGGTCCCCTATGCCTGCATATTCATACTTGAGGTGGTGAGGGCCTACTTCCCGAAGAAAAAATACGGGAACCGGAAGATCGTATTCGGGATCTGTATTGTCATGATAATACTCTTTATCATCCTGGCGTTGGTCTTCAGAACACAGGACTACACCACACTCGCGCTGCTCTCGGTCGCAGTATGGATCGCCATCGCCTTGCTTTTCGTTCCTTGGATTTTCCAGGAGATCCACACACTATGGTTCTTCCTCCTCTCGATTGTCGCGTTTCTTCTGGTCAACGGCATGCTCACCTACCTTCCGATCGTCACCTACCACCCGGATGCGATCTGGGGTATCAGGATTGTAAGTATTCCTTTGGAGGATCTGTTCTACAATATCGCGATGTTGGGGTTTTATCTTGTGAGCTACGAGACGATCGGTCGCCATACGGCGGGGAAAAGCCGATGAAGCAGGTGCATGTCATAGGGGGTGGCTTCGGAGGCCTCTCCGCTGCGATCACCGCAGCCGCACAGGGGTGGAAGGTAGTGCTGTATGAGAAGCAAGCAAGGGTTGGTGGTAAAGCCAATACGAAAATGGTGGGTGGTTTCAGGTTCGATACCGGTCCCTCCCTCCTCACACTACCCGACATATTCGCCCGACTGTTCAACCAAGTGGAAAAGGATATCGCGGATTATATTCCGATCGTACCGCTTTCGCCGATCACCAGGTACTGGTTTTCCGATGGAACCCGCTTCGCAAGCGACCGGCTGGAACGGTTCATTCCCACATTGACCGAACACCTGGCGGTCACCGAAGCGGAAGTTCGGTCCCACTTTACCAAATTACACAAGATATGGGAGAGAACCCACCGGATATTTCTTGAACAATCCCTGCATTCACTCTCAACCTATCTTTCCAGGGATACACTCTCATCCCTACTCCATATCGGATCGATCGATGCAATGAGAAGTATGCATGCTGCGAATTCGGAAAGCTTCTCCGATCCTCGCATGGTACAACTGCTCGACAGATATGCCACTTACAATGGCTCCGATCCCTTCCAAGCTCCAGCGACACTCAACATGATAGCCCATGTGGAACATGGCCTTGGTGGATTTGGTGTGAAAAATGGAATCTACGGTATCATCGAGGGACTTTTACGACTGGCAAGGGAACTTGACATCGAGGTTCACACGAACACCGAAGTGGAAAGAATCATCTGTGACAGGAAAGGCAAAGTTACCCATCTGGCGGTGGGAGGAGAAACAATCGGAGCATCTTCGGTGATCTCCGATGTCGATGTGCTCACGCTCTACGAGCGGTTGCTGCAGGATCCCGAAGCTCCCTTGGCAACACGATATCGTAGATTGCCGCCATCCTCATCGGCATTGGTATTCTATTGGGGAATCGACCGCTCCTTCAATGAATTGGGGTTGCACAACATCTTCTTCTCCAGCGATTACCAGAAGGAATTTGCACAAATCCATCGATACGGGAAGGTTCCGTTGGAACCTACGGTTTATGTGAATATCGGGAGCAAAATCACTTTAGAGGATGCACCTGAGGGACAGGAGAACTGGTTTGTGCTGATCAATGCCCCTCCACATGATGGACGTGATTGGAGTGTGGAACTCCAACAGACGAGAAGCCATGTGGTGAATCGGATCTCCTCAATCCTTGAAATCGATCTGGAGCAACATATCGTGGTGGAAGATTTCTGGACACCAGAGACGATCGAACGGGATACGGGTAGCCACGCGGGAAGTCTCTACGGCATCTCATCCAATACCACCATGGCGGCATTCCTGAGGCATCCGAACAAATCCAAGCGGCATCACGGACTTTATCTCTGTGGAGGTAGTGTCCATCCAGGAGGAGGGATGCCCCTTGCCACACTTTCTGGAATGATTGCCGCACGCCTGTTGAGCAAGGAGAAACCATGATGGGAATGATCATTGCATTTCTGGTCATCGGTACATGGACAGGCCATCTCGCATGGTTGCTTGCGCTTGAATCGGTCGATCTTTCCTCCATCGCAACCTATGTGCATGTACTGGTCCAAGCCTACCTCTCCACCGGTCTGTTCATCACAGCCCACGACAGCATGCACGGTTCAGTGGCAAGGAACCGGAGGGTCAACGATGCGGTGGGTCAAATTGCGTTATGGTTGTTCGCGGCATTCGGCTATCAACCGATGTTCGAGAAACATATGGCCCACCATCGTGTTCCCGGTACGGAGAAGGATCCCGACTTCTCGATCAAGAGCCAGAATTTCTTCAAGTGGTTCTTTCGGTTTTTCTTCAACTATGTGACGGTGAGGCAGATAGTGACGATGGCGCTTCTGTTCAACCTATTGCGCTATATATTGGGTATCCCCACGGCGAATCTTATCCTGTTCTGGGTAACTCCCGCATTTCTCGGCACATTCCAACTCTTCCATTTCGGGACCTACCTTCCCCACAAGTATCCCCATACGGTCAAAATGTCCCCCCACAACGCTAGAACACAGAAGAAGAATCATCTGTGGGCGATGCTTTCCTGTTGGTTCTTCGGGTACCACTGGGAACACCATGAATATCCCAGGACTCCTTGGTGGCGGCTCTACTCCAAGAAGGGTTGACCAGCAGGACCTTTCACAGGAAAATAGCGGGACAGCAAAGGAGTGGCGACATGAAGAGAGTGGTGGTTGCGAATGACCATGGTGCGGTTGAAATCGGGAAGCTTATCGCGGATCATCTGAGGAAGAAAGGGTACGAAGTGAATCATCTCGGTGTATTCACCGAGGACTCGGTCGATTACCCCGATATGGCCGCGCAGGCTTGTGGTGAATATCTTGCCGGTGGCTATGAGTTCGGAGTTGTCTGTTGTGGGACCGGCATAGGGATATCCATATCCGCGAACAAGATAGACGGTATACGATGTGCATTGCCCCAGAATGTGTTCGCAGCTGAAATGGCCAAGTGCCACAACAATGCCAACTTCATCGCATTCGGAGGTAGGATCGACTATTGCGAACCGGTTCTCGACATGGTGGATGCCTTCGTGGACAACTCTTTCGAAGCGGGAAGGCACTCCAGAAGGGTGGACAAGATCATGGCTCTCGAGGGCGGTACCTGCTGAATCACCGGTGGCGGTGTCGTTGTGTCGGAAAGATGAATGGATGGGGCAACAATTCGTTGAACCGATACCTGGTGTAACCGCCATCGATGTTGTAAAGATATACTTCGGTATCCTCTTTGGCGAACTCGGCCATCACCTGAAGGCAAAGGGCGCATGGAGGTGCCGGCGGATCGTCATCGGACACCACCACAACCATATCGACTCTGAAATCCCCCTCCGCTGCGACCGCTTCCATCATCGCTCCCCGTTCGGCGCATATGGTGGCACCGTAACTGCTGTTCTCCACATTGCAGCCACGATAGATGGTCCCACTGGAGGCACTCACCACCGCAGCTCCCACTTGGAATTGTGAGTAGGGGGAATAGGCGTTCAATCGTACTTGCGTAGCGATTTCCCTAGCCTTGAACCGCAACAACAATCGGTTGAATTCGGCAACTGTGGAAAAATCCTCGAAATCATCCAACCCGGAGATGATGAAATCGGCTCCCTTCGCCCTCAGCTGTTCGGCGGAAAAACTCGTGGTGATCGCACCACAGAGACTTCCGGCTGCCTCAGCGGCCTGTACTCCGTTGGTGGCATCCTCGAATACGATACACTCACCATTGGCCAATCCCATCTCCCCCGCCGCCTTGAGGTAGATGTCGGGATACGGTTTTTTCCTCTCGATATCCTTGCCGTTGACCAACACCTTGAACCACTTCGGATCAAGTCCCATCGCATTGAGGTTGACTTCCATCTTTCGTCTATCGGCACTGGTGGCGACTGCCATGAAAAGACCCGCCGCATGGGCGTTGGCAAGGAATCGCACCACACCGGGAAGCGCCCCCTCCTTCCCCATGATCAGCTTCTCGTAGATATCATAGGTGTCGAGTTTCGCTTGCTCCAATTCGAGCGTGACACCATACTTCTCGGCGACTCCACCGATATAGCGGTCCTCTCCCGCACCAACGAAAGGAAGAAAATCCTCTGCCTTGACTTCGACTCCAATCGACTTGAAATAGGCGATCGCCGCTTTCGCGATGTATTCTTCGGAGTCGATAAGCACTCCGTCCATATCGAACAGTATACCTTTAATCATGTAGTCCTCTCAAAGTGGTTCGACCGCTTCGTGCAATAGTGCGATAAGTGGTTGGTAGTCGCCCTCCAAGGCCGCGATGTCGGCTTCCAACAAGCGACTGTCCGAGGTGTCGGAGGGATTGATCCTCCAACCCGCGGCATGGCTCAACTGCTGGAAAAAGAGCCTCATCGTACGGGTGTTGCCGTCCAAGAAGGGATGCAATGCATGAACTTCAGCCATGAAGTAGGCGAGATTGTCGACAAATTCATCCAACTCCTGGTTTCTCAGGTAATGGTATTCCCTCAACTTGTTGAATATCTCTTCGGCCATCGTCTCAATATACTGCGGTAGACAGAAGATCGTTTTTCGGGTGATGGCAATGTAACGGACCATGCCCGCGAATGGGTAGATATCATCGAACAGTCGGGCATGCAAAGTCTTCAGATGTTCGAAATCAAACTTCCAATTTTGAGGTCCCATCAATATTTCGGCCATCCTCACAGCGACGATCTCGGTTTCCACCGCATCGAGCAGTTCCTGATCCTTGATACCGAAGTAATTGATGAAGACCTCGGTATCGGGATAACACCCGTCCGGAGTCTCCTGTCCACTATCTTCTTTCGTCAAACCGTAGGAATCCATGATGGCATTCACAGCCTCATCTCCCGACAGTTCGTCGTCCAACACATCGCGAACGATTTTCTCGGTCTTCTCATTCACGGGGTAATTTTCCGTCTCCATGACAAAGCAGATGAAGTCCAGATGCCTTCGCAAGTGACTTTCCTTCATGAATCCTCCATTAGAAATCGTAGAGTACACCCAATCTGACGATCCCCGTCAGTTCATACGGCTTGAACGCACCTCCCAAGAGGAAGCGGGTTTCGGCTTGCAAACCCACAGACCAAGGTCCGTTGATGTGATACCTTCCATTGAGTTGGGCCACCGGCCCTGCAAACACGCCCAGCTTACCCTGGGGAGTTGAATGGATGGCATCCCCAGTAAACATGAACGCCAATCCCACCGACGCATCAAGGGCGAATTTTTCGCTCAACTGGTATTCGAACATCCCCATCACATGGAGATCGAATCCAGGCAAATGGCTTCCGGAAACAAGTTCATACCCAGTGTATCCCAGACCGGCACGAAGTCCGATATCGATAGGAGAATCACTGGGCAACAAATTTCCATAGACGAAATCGGCGGTGATCGAAGGGAGTATCCTTGTACGTACAGCCACAAAATCACCGTCGGGATCGAAGGCCGAAGTGAAGACAAGATTGTCGGCTTTCCCACCGGCACCAATGAACACATCAACACGCATTCTTGGTGGATCGGCCACCACCGGGACTGGTTCCGGCAAGACCTCCACCGGCGATTCCTCTTCCATCGGCGCAGCTTCGGCAACCACAAAATCATCGAAGGCCTTGGGCGGCTCAACCTCGGAAGCCTCAACCATTGCGACCGGTTCGGAAATCGTCACCGGTTCGGAGATCGTCATCGGTTCATCGATAGTGATAGGTTCCTCTATCACCACCGGCTCTTCAATCACCACCGGTTCTTCAATAACCATCGGTTCTTCACTCACCACTACTTCCGGTTCACTCAACTTGGCCGTTTCCCGAGGCTCTTCGGGCATCTTCACTCCAAACTCAATCGGATCGTAGGAAAGCTCGCCGCTGGCACTCCAGTTCTCGCCATCATAGCTCTGTTGGAGATAGAGGGTATGGAATGAGGTGTCCTCCACTGGGCCAAGCACAAATTCGGTCACCGATGCATCTACAACCGTCCAATTGTCCGGATTCTGTGCATCCAGCTGGTATCTGAACGCAACCACATCTTCGTCCGACGCATCCCACTGCCATGAGATGGTGATCGTTTCGGCGAACAATGGACTCGTCGCACACAGCAATACCACCAGTAGCGACAACAGCCCCACCCGTAACGATGTCTTCATATGCATACACCTCCGATCCTTGAAATAAGGACGTATGCATAGCGTAGCCATGGATAGCAGGTTAGGTCAAGTGCAACATTTGCCCACATCTTCGATTATCATGGGGAAAAATGGCATTCGATATCCTCATGGAACATTGTCCCTACTCTTCGTATGCAGTAGAATCTAGCAATGGAAAAGAGATCGATACAGACCCTTTGTGTGTTCTGCGGGTCAGCGGACGGAAAGGGTGACACGTACATCAAGGCAGCCGAAGCGTTGGCGGCAGAGATGTCTGCGAGAGGGATACACCTCGTCTATGGTGGCGGTGGTGCCGGTATCATGGGCAAGCTTTCACAACACTTGCGCAGGAGTCCAGTGAAAGTGACCGGTATCATCCCAAAGAGATTGTATGAGATGGTTGGTCATCTGGAACATTCCGAAGATGAGTTGATCGTTGTGGAAACGATGCATGAACGCAAAGCCACCATGTATGAACGATCGGATGCCTTCGTCGCATTACCAGGGGGCATCGGTACACTCGAGGAATTGATGGAAGCCATGACATGGTTGCAACTCGGGTATCATGCGAAACCGGTGGGAATGTTGAATGTGGACGGATTCTTCGACCCTTTGCTGCACATGCTCCAACACATGGTTGAGGAAGGATTCCTCAGACAGGTTCTGGTGGATGCACTGGTGGTGGAGCAAGAACCTCGTATCCTGCTTGAACGTCTGGCGAATATCGATCTGAATCTCCCCGGAAAGATCACCAGCTGACGCCATACTTCTGCATTGGGTCCTACATCCACTCTCATCTTTGCGCTATAATCTCCACATGAAACAGATGTATCGTATTCGTGATTTGGCCTACATCATCGGAGGTTCGATGGTGACCGCAGTGGGAGTGGCAGGATTCGTCACTCCAGCGAAGTTGGCAGGTGGTGGGGTGAGTGGAATCGCCGTCATCCTCTACCATCTATGGAATATCGAAGTGGGTACCAGCATATTCCTGCTCAGCCTACCCCTGTTCATTGCGGGAGTGAGGATATTCGGAACTCGATACGGCTTTTCCTCACTATTGGGAACCATATTGCTCTCCCTATTCACGTTCCTATTCGGAATCCTATTCGGATTCCAAGGATTCCTTCCCTACAACGACTCCATCGACACCCTACTTTCGGCACTTTTCGGAGGGTTTCTCAGCGGATTCGGAATGGGTCTGGTGTTGAAGGGAGGAGCGAATACCGGTGGTACCGACATCGCAGCCCAGATCGTGAGCAAATTCACTCCGATACCTGTCGGCAGTGCATTGTTCATCGTCGACGGGTTGGTCATTGTCGCCGGTGGATTCGCATTTGGTCTTGAAAGTGCGCTCTTCGCCACGATCACATTGTATGTCACCAGTGTATCGGTCAACTTCGTGCTGTTGAATATGGGAACACGATATGCGAAAACGGCCCTTATAGTCAGCCAACAACATCCCAGGATCGCGCAAAGGATTATCGATGAACTCGGGCACAGCGGCACATTGTTGGAAGGAAAGGGCATCTATTCGAAACAGGATAGGCCGGTGTTGCTTACCGTGATACCCAATCAGAAGATCACTAGATTGAATACCATAGTAAAAGAAGAAGACCCCGAAGCCTTCATGATCATTGAAGAAGCATTCGAGGTCCTTGGAGAAGGCTTCATGCCGTTGAAAGGAAAAAGCGACGTATAGAAGAACGATTCAGAGCATCAGTTCTTCCACAACTTTTCCGGATATACACCTTCTGCGATCTTCTGATGCAATTCGTCCTTCACGATCTGTCGGTCCTCCTGATAAGTCATGCCGAACCAACGCTCGGTGGTGGTATAGAAACGCATCCTACCCACGCCCTGCTTCACCATGAGACTCGCACCCTCGGGGAGATAGCACTCCTCCTTCTCTGTCGAGACCGATTCCTTCAGGAAATCATCGAAATATTGTTGAAAGAAATCGAGTGCCGCCGGAGAAAACCCGAAGTAATTCATGGATACCCACTCATCACCGGTGAGGACCTTGTCTTGACCATCTATCGTACTGAGGATCCTATCTCCATCGTGGAAAATCTTCTTATTCTCCCGCATGGAGACCAAATGTCCATCCTTCACATCACAGATGGCACGTGAGACGGAACCACTGCGACTGGTGGTATTCTTCAACACATAACCCACCATGGCATGTTCGGTCGAATCATTGGAGATTGAAGCAAGGTGCCGGGCCATGATGCCATACGCTTCACGGCCGTAATAATCGTCACTATTGATCACACAGAAAGGGGCATCAAGCACCTGTTTCGCACAGAGAACGGCATGAACGGTTCCCCATGGCTTTTTCCTACCGGACGAAGCTTTCACCTGTTCGTCACTGAGCAGCGTATCGAGTTCCTGGAACACATAGGAAGCATCGCAATTCGCTGCGATTCGATCGAATATTCGCAAACGAAAATCCTTCTCTATATCTTTTCTGATGATGAAGACAACCTTACCGAACCCACTTTGCAATGCATCGTAGGTCGAATAATCGAGCAATGCCTCATTGTGCAAACCCACTCCATCAATTTGCTTCACTCCGCCGTAACGGCTACCCATACCTGCAGCCATGACCAATAAAATCGGCTTCATCGGGACCTCCTCGAGTCATTTATGGTTGTGATTATAGCATGATGGAAAAAAAACCACTACGGGGGGAAAGGAATTCAATCGGCCGAGACTTCAACTGCGACGGATGCTTCGTAGGCACCGAATGTGAACCCAGACAAATCGAACCCCTCCTCCACGGTGGGGAAGGTAACATAGATGATGCCACGCTCTTCAGCACGGACACCCCTACTCATACCAATCGGCTTCTGAACTTCCTGGAAGGCCTCATCGGTAAAACGGTATTGGGTTCCCCTCTCCATTACAGTGAGTTTGAAGGGTATCGGAGGTGCTGAGGATCCACCTTCATCAGAGACACTCCTGAATGCGAAGATACCTTCACCCAGCCGAGTGGGATAACCCGGAGAAAGACGTAGCCTGTAGGCGATATCGGGACTATTGGAGAAAAATTGATAAGTGGCCACCTCATGGGTCGTTCCAGCCATCTCACGACTCAGTTCAAAGAAAATACGGTCCCTCACTTCCAGCGAAAAACTCTCCTGCAATTCGATATGACCCTGCATGGGAATGGTTTCACTGAAAAGCAACTGTTGGGAATACAAGGGGAGTAGGGACACTAGAAGGGGCACAAACAAGAGCACCAATTTTCTCAGCATGACTTCTCCTACAGGTGAAATCTCCACACCCACTTGATTATTTATGGTACTTAAACTCGCAAGTGATGTCAAGAGATATTGCTTTATGACTAGATATTTTTATTAATGGCATGAGCGAATAGTGTTTATATATTTTCAATATATTGTTTTATGATTTTCTTACTTATGACATAAATAGATGTATTTATATCGATCTCAATATACAATCACCAGAGAGAACGTCGTATGCTATTGACAAGAAGAGGCCCAATCCATAGCATACAGGCATTGGATGCGTAGCTCAGCTGGATAGAGCGCTGCCCTCCGGAGGCAGAGGTCGTGGGTTCGAATCCCGCCGCATTCATTACGCTTTCCAAAAGGATTGGCATGCACATTGAAAGCGATTCCGTACAAGATTACTTGAACAAGATTCCCGACAATTTCAAGGATGTAGTCACCGAGACGCGCAAGGGACTGGTAAATTCCCTCCAAAAAGGGTTTGTCGAGACAATCCGATGGGGAATGATTTCCTATGAGGTACCGCTGGACATTTCCGGCCCAACCTACAATTCCCAACCATTGAATTTCGTCGGTTTGGCCGCCCAGAAACATCACTGTTCACTCTATCTCATGGCAATCTATGCCGATCCCGATCGGTACGCGAGACTGGAAAAAGCCTATCGGGATGTAAATCTCAAACCCAATTTGGGCAAATCATGCATCCGGTTCAAGAAACTTGAGGAAATCCCACTCGATGCCATACTGGACCTCCTTTCCGCTATCTCGGTTGACGAGTTCTTACATCTCATTAAAGTCCAAAGGACTCGCTGAACATTTCCATTTCACTTGTACAAGTCTGGAAAAAGGAGCACACTATCACCAACTACACATCCCATTCGAACGTTTATACGCAAGGAAACATAGATTGTCCCGCCTACAGAGTGCCTCTTCATCGCAGATCCCGCTGTTCACAAACCGCCAACTTGTTGCATTGATCCTTCCCATCGTGGTGGAGAGAATGCTTGATGTATCGATTGGATTCGCCGATACCTTGATGATCTCCTCGGTTGGCGAGGCCGCAGTCTCCAGCGTATCACTTGTTGATTCTGTGAATTATCTTTTCCTTTTCCTCTTCTCCGCCCTTGCAGCGGGAGGAGCTGTGGTGGTTGCGCAATACATTGGTCAGAGGAATGCCCGTCTCGCAGGGGATGCAGCGAAACAACTCATCTACTCCACCACCATGGTGGCACTTCTATTCACCGCAACCTTCCTTATCTTCAACAGGACAATCCTTACCCTACTGTTTGGAGAACTTGAGAAGGAAGTACTGGATCAAGCGCAAACCTATTTCGCTCTCACCGCCCTCTCCTTTCCCTTTCTGGGACTTTTCAACAGTGGCGCAGCGTTATTCAGAGCGACAGGCAATAGTCGTATTTCGATGCGGGTGGCTCTGGTGATGACCATCACCAACATCACAGGCAACGCCCTTCTCATCTTCGGATTCGATATGGGAGTGCTTGGAGCGGGAATCGCATCATTGGTGTCCAGAATTGTGGCAGCTTCAATGATGCTTGCGCTACTGCTACTGAAGAACGACCGGATTCAAATTGATCATCTGCTTCGCATTCGCATGGAGTGGCCCATGGTTCGCAGAATTCTCCGCATAGGTATTCCCAACGGGATAGAGAGTGGAATTTTCCATGTGGGAAAAATCATCGTTCTCAGTCTCACGGCATCATTCGGCACCGTAGCGATCGCAGCGAATGCCATTGCGAATTCTGTCGCATCGATGTCAAATATTCCGGGAGCAGCCGTGGGAATAGCCTCCATTACCGTGGTGGGACAATGCATGGGAGCGGGTGATCATGAACAGGCATCCTACTATGCAAAAAAGTTGATGAAGATTGCATACCTGACCATGGCACTGGTGGCGACAACCCTGTTCTTTTCAGTTGAACCGATGGTGGGACTCTTCAACCTGAGTGCGGCTTCCACCACTTTGGCAACCGAAATTCTCAAGATCATGTGCTTCACCAGTGCACTTCTGTGGCCCGTCTCATTCGCTCTTCCCCAAGTGTTGCGTGCTTCAGGCGATGTCAAGTTTACCATGACCGTTTCGATCGCTTCGATGTGGATATTCCGTGTCGGATTCAGCCATGTATTGGGAAGCTATCTTGGGTTGGGCCTCCATGGCATTTGGTTCGCGATGTATATAGACTGGATATGCCGATCCACCTGCTTCGTCACCCGCTTCCTAAAAGGTACTTGGAAAACCAAAAAAGTAATCTGAACCAACCGGAAGCAAAATGGAACCTCGCGATGTTATTCGGGTATGAACAGATACCCCACCACTACATTCGATGCCACGAGCATCAAGGAATTGCCCTCGGAACAGCGACCCCGGGAGAGGCTCCGGATGAAAGGGCCCAATGCATTGTCGGACATGGAACTGATCGCCATCCTCATCGGTAGCGGAACATTCGGTCGACCTGCCCATGTTCTGGCCCAACAGATCCTTGACTTGCTCGACAGGACGAGTGGTGATTCCGAAGTGGAGGTAGATGACCTTACCCAAATCGATGGAATGGGAATTGCAAAGGCAACCCTAATCAGCGCAGCACTCGAACTGGGAAGGCGACGACTACCTTCCAAACGAAAACAAATCATCTTCCCCAGCGATGTCTATCCCCTCATACGGCACTACGGCAGTAGACCGCAAGAATACTTTCTCTCGATCGCACTCAACGGAGCACATGAGGTGATCTCGATCAATGTCGTTTCCATCGGATTGGTCAACCATACCTTGGTACACCCACGCGAGGTCTTTGCGTAGGTTTTGATACAATGATTTAGAGGTACTATAGGCATAAAACCCCTCTAGAATGCGCTAGTTTGAGGTTTTCATGCCATCACGGCCTTAATTGGAGAAAGCTTTTTAGCGAGGAAAGACTCGTGGAATTGAGAGCTTGTGTATTTTGAAACCATGGGATACGCACACATAGAAAAAAACTATTAGTGTACCCCGATATTAAAATTTGAAAACGTTGAAGTTAGTTAGATTGTCGGATCTTCACCAACTTGATTGCTATAACCCTTTTAGTATCACCTAGATTACCGTGAGCG
>CAYZJV010000023.1:0-37391 GCA_964478945.1 uncultured Spirochaetaceae bacterium
CGACCCACGGATTATGAGTCCGATGCTCTAACCAACTGAGCTATAGGCCCGACTTCCGTGATAATACGGAGAATCTTGGAGCCTGTCAACATTCCGCGGGTGTGATTTCTCACTGTGGTGGGAGATCTCCCTTTATCAGGATTTCACCATAGCCAAGGGATTTCAGTAGGGACAGGCTCTCCTCCTTCTGATCTTCGCCTATCCATCTCAGGCTTAGTCTGAGCATGGTGTGTTGCACTATCTCCACCGAGGGTTTGAATCCGAGTTCCAGGAACTTGAGATACATGTCGTATACCGCCTTGGTGTTGGTGAAGGTGCCTATCTGGAATTTATACCATCCGGTGTCTCCCGGTCGATTGTACTGGGATTCGGGAATTGGAGGAGAATGGATGAGTTCCAGCTTAACCGGAGAGATTCCCCTTTCGTACATGTCGATCTTTCGTGCTGCTGCGGGTGTGAGGTCAATGATTCTTCCTTCCACGTAGGGTCCTCTGTCGTTTATCCTCACCTCCACCTGTTTGCCGTTGGTCTGGTCATGGACCCTCACTATGGTTCCGAAGGGGAGGCTTTTGTGGGCTGCGTTGAGGGCTTCGGGGTCGAAACGCTCCCCATTGGCTGTAAGGGGACCATCGGGATCGCTGGTGTACCATGATGCGATTCCCTCTTCCATTGGGATGTCTGCCGATGAAAGGGTGAACAAGGGGAAGAGGATCAGTATCAGTAGAACAGGAGAGATACGTCTCATGTTCCGATTATACGCAAGGAATGGCCGATTGGCAAAGATTTGGTTGGGGTATCGGGAAAAATCGGTTGCCCGTCTTGTCACCGATGGGGCCTCCCCGCTATAATCGGCCACATGAGCAAAGAATCCATATCCTTACATTGGGCGGACATATACGCCGACAAGATTATTCGTGAAAAAGGTCTGAAAGACCATTACACTTGTGCTTCCGGAATCACTCCCTCGGGAACGGTCCATATCGGGAATTTCCGGGAGATCATCTCGGTGGAACTCATCGTGCGAGCCTTGCGTGACAAGGGGCACCATGTCAGGTTCATCTACTCGTGGGATGACTACGATGTGTTCCGCAAGGTCCCCAAGAACATGCCGCAGCCTGAGTTGTTGAAAACCTACCTGCGCAAACCCATCACTTTGGTTCCCGACACCACCGGTAATCACGCCAGCTATGCCGAAGCGAATGAAAAAGCGGTTGAACACCTGCTTCCTGTGGTTGGTATCGAGCCGGAGTACCTCTATCAGGCTCAGCGCTACCGTAGTTCAGTCTACGCGGAGGGAATGAGGACCGCACTCGAACATAGGGATGAGATCAAGGCGATCCTAGATCAGTATAGAACATCTCCTCTTCCGGAGGATTGGTATCCCATTTCCGTGTTCAGCAACTTCACCGGCAAGGACACCACCACGATCGTTGGATGGGACGGAGAATGGGGAGTGACGTATCGTGATGATGAGACCGGAGAAACCGAGACGATCGATCTCAGGACCACAGGAGCCGCGAAGCTTCCCTGGCGTATCGATTGGCCGATGAGATGGGCCTATGAGGGGGTCGATTTCGAACCTGCCGGCAAGGACCATCATAGCGAGGGTGGTTCGTTCGATACATCCAAACATGTGGTCGAGGTATTCGGTGCGACTCCTCCCGTCTCATTCCAGTATGATTTCATTAGCATCAAGGGCAGGGGTGGTAAGATTTCCTCCTCTTCCGGAGAGGTGGTGAGCCTGCCGGATGTGCTTGAAGTCTATACTCCTGAAGTGACCCGCTATCTTTTCGTGGGGACCCGTCCCAATACTGAGTTCGCCATCTCATTCGATCTCGATGTGCTGAAGATTTATGAGGACTATGATACCTGTGAGAGGATCTATTTCGGTGTGCAGGAGGTCAACGAGAAGAGGAAGGCGAAGGAGAAGCGGATCTATGAACTTTCACAGGTGAAGGATGTTCCTTCCGAGATCTCCTATCAGATTCCTTTCAGACATCTGTGCAATCTGCTGCAGGTAAACAGTGGGGATATCGATGCGGTGATCGGCGGTTTGCCGGATGTCTCTCCGGGTCAGGTTGAACGTCTCAGGCAACGTTGTGTGTGTGCCTGGAATTGGATCACCACCTTCAGTCCCGAGGATTTCCGATGGGTGCTGAGGAAGGAGGATGATCCTCTGATGGAATTGGATGAAACCCAGAAGAAGGCGATCAACCAATTGCAGGATGCAGTCGAGCACCTTGAGGATTTTGAGGAGAAGCAGCTTGCCGAAGAAATCTATGAGATCGCAAAAAGGTGCGAGATCAATGCTCCCGATCTTTTCAAGATCGCCTATGGGGTGTTGATCGGAAAGGAGCGGGGTCCGAAACTCGCAGGTTTCATCAAGACGTGCGGCAAGGAGAAGATGCTGCCGATCCTTTCCCGTTATAGGTAGGATTTTTCATCTTCTCGGATAAGTGGGCATCGGAATGTTCCGGTGCCCTTTTCAACGAAGGATCCTGTCCAGCACTATCGTATTCTTGCGCCACTTCGGCTGTGCCTTCACCCTCAGATCAAGGTGGACCTGCATGCCGGGAAACAGCTTCTTGATCTCCTTGAAGGATTGTTGGCGAATCTTCTTGATGCCGTTGCCACCTCGTCCGACCACGATCCCCTTCTGGGTTTCCCTTTCCACAATGATGAATGCACGTATCCAAATGGAACCCTGTGCTTCGGTGTACTCGAGATCCGCCACCTCCACGTAAATTGCGTGGGGGAGTTCCTCCGTCACCAGGGCTATGGCCTTCTCCCTGATGATTTCTGAGATGCGGAACTCGAGCGGTTGGTCGGTGTAGGTCTCCTCGGGATAAAGGAGTTCTCCTTCGGGTGCCAATTTGAACAGTTCTATGAGCACTTCATCGACCCCTGTGTCTTCTTTTGCCGACAACTCCAGGATGGGGGTGCTTTCTCCGAACCGTTCGATCACGAATTGTTTCGCTTCCTCGATCTCTTGTGGTTTGGCAATATCCTTCTTGTTGATCGCGACCACCACCGGGACTTTGGCTGCGAGCACCAGATCCACAATTGCCTGCTCCTCTTTGCCCGCAGCCCGTTTCGGATCGATCATGTAGAGTATCGTATCCGATTCACCCAATGCCGATCGTGTGGTTTCCTGCAAGCGTAGATTCATTGTTTGCTCGCTGGTGTGGTATCCCGGGGTGTCAGTGAAGATCAGTTGACCCCTTTGATCGGTGAAGATCGCCCGTATTGCATTCCTGGTGGTCTGTGGTGTTGATGCGGTGATGGACACCTTGCGTTCGCAGACGGTGTTCACCCATGTCGATTTTCCTGATGATGGACGCCCGATGATGGCGACTGTGGCACATTTCATGGGATGACTATAGTCGTAGGTTGGAATTTGGTCTACCGTTCGTCACCGGAGAGTCTTTTCATTTCACGATTTGTTACGTATACTTTGGAAAACCGAGACTTCGGATGTTGTGGAGAGAGCAATGGCAGATACCGACAAGAATGAGAAGAAAGAACAGAATCCCGATGTCATGTCGGACAAATTCCTGCAGACACGTTCGATCATGCTATCTGGTGAGATCGACAAGGAGAGCGCCGAGAAGGTCGTCAAGCAGTTGTTGATACTCGAGGCCGAGAACGATGAGCCGATCAAGATTTTCATCAACTCTCCCGGAGGGGATGTGGATGCCGGTTTCGCCATCTACGACATGGCCCGTTTCGTAAAGAACGAAGTCTATATGATCGGTATGGGGCTCGTCGCCAGCGCCGCCACTTTGGTGCTCCTCGCCGTTCCCGCCGAGCGGAGGTTGGGTCTACCCAATTCAAGCTATCTGATCCATCAACCGATGAGCCGGATGGAGGGTGTGGCGACCGATATCGAGATCTACGCCAAGCAGCTTGAGCGGACCCGCGATCGGTTGAACGCCATTGTGAGTGCCCAAACGGGACAGCCGCTCGATGTGGTGAAGAGGGACACCGATAGGGATTATTGGCTCGATTCCAAGGAAGCCCTCGCCTACGGTTTGATTAGCAAGGTGGTTGAGAACAGAACGGAAATCTGAGACTTTCCCTTTCGATACATACCGCCCACCCGAACAAGGTGAGGCGGGATGGTGACGATGACCCGAACCAAATATCTTTCTGAGGCTGAAAAGCGCAATGGACAAAACAGGCTCTACCACTCCGAAGTGTGGAATGGTCTGGGTTTCAGCATGCTCGGAGACACCATCGTCTATATTTTGGCTGTTCAGTTCGGTGCGGGCAACCTCGCCTTGGGCTATATCGCATCCGCAATGTATATTGTGGGAATAGTCCTTCCTTTGATGTCGAGGATGTTCAAAGGCAAGAATGTGGTAAAGGTCCAGACGGTCAACTGGGTGTTGCGTGGTCTTGTGGGTCTCCTCTATCTTCCATTGCTCTGGGTGAAGGGTAATCTTGCGGTTGCGATTGTGCTCATCGTCTACACACTGTTTTGTCTGTTCAGGCTTCTTGGCGTGGTGCTCTACGACTACACGTTCAAGAGCATCACAAGCAATAGGACACGGGGAAGGGTGATCGGCAATACCAATGTGGCCTTCCAGTCCTCCACCATATTCGCGAAGTTTCTCAATTTCATCGTCACTTCGTTGGAACGGCTGTCGGGAGTGTTCGGTCTGGTGATGTTGCAGATGGTTGGAGTGGTGGCCAATACCATCGCTTCGGTCTATTTGGGAAAGATTCCTTGCAGGGCCCATATCGAGTACCGCAAGGGAAGGACGATCTTCGTCCTTTTCAAGGAGGCAATGGCCGACCGTATTCCCAGGATCCGCTTGTTGGTCTATTGGACCTACATGATGGTGACGGTGCTGTTGGGAATGAGCGTGGCCTTCCTTACCAAGGAGGTGGGGCTCCAATCGAACATCATTTTCCTCTACACCATCGGTGTCAGCATCGCGGTTGTCCTTTCGGGGAGTTTCTGCAAGTTCTTCAGCGATCGACTGGGATCGCGACCTTTGATCATCGCAAGTGGTTTTGCATTCCTGGTGAGTATGGTGGGATGGATGGTTGTTCCTGTTTCCGCTCCGCTCTATTGGTTCCTGCTTTTGGGATTTGTAAGCAACTTCTTCTTGGGTGTCATCAATATTCTCGTAAGAAGATTGTTGGCCGGGGTCATTCCCGATGACGAAGGTGTCGGGTTCAACTCCATGGTCAATTTTGTCATTGCCATTCTCGCCCTGTTCAGCGGTCTCGCTGGTGGTGCGTTGGCGACCGAGGGTTCACGAATCGTCCATGGAGTCCATATTGGTGGGATCGTGCTCGGCAATTCGTATGTGTTCACCTTCGCATTGACTCTCGTACTTTCGATCGTTGGTTTGGTGTTCAGTGGTGCCTTGAGCGAGAAGGGAAGCTATTCCACCAAGGCTGCGGCACAGATCATGTTCTCGCTTCATGGGATACGGGCCTTCATCGATATCGACAAGCTGGACAAGGCCACCGATCCGATCAAACGAAAATCACTGTTGTTGAGTTTGGGAACGAATCTTACCGGTGTGGCCACCAGTGAGATTCGCAGGACGCTCGCTTCGCCCTTCTCCAACGATAAGGCGGAGGTGATCAGAGGCTTGTTCGACCGTCCCCGTCTTGCACTTTTGGATGATCTCATCAGGGATGCCTTTGATGTCGATTCCTACACCCAGCATGAATCGATCTATGCGTTGGGAGCCTATGTGCACAGCGAGAAGGCCGAACGGGCGCTTGTCTATCTTCTCGAGCATGGTACGGTCGAGGTTCGTTCGATCGCAGCCAAATCATTGGCACGGGTTACCCGCGATTCAAGGTATCTTGCGAGGGTGGAGTCGATCGGTGATCTGGCGACCAACATCACCGAGGAGCTGAACTTCCTCATCGCACGCGATATCATGGATCGTGAGGGGGGATTCCTCGAGGATCTGTTCCTCGCTTCCCGCAGGGGTATGGGTCCTTCGTTCAGACAGACCCGGTATGCCTTGATCGCATTGTTGCTGAAATTCTCACCATCCCTATCGGAGCTCTATGAGGAAAAGAATCTCGATATGGACGACTATCTCTCGGAGTTCCTCGAGGAGGCGAGGGACGTGGTGGAGATCGACCAACAGAGGGGGGCGATCGCAAGCGCGTTCGAGCACCGGGAGTGGTCGAGGATTTGGGCGATCTGTTTTTCCATGACGAGAAACCTTGCGTTCAGCGATAGTCGCTTGCGGCATCTCAACAATGCGATTCAAGAGGCCCAGACGATGCCTCGGGCCCAGACTGATGGCGATGATGCGCTCGCGGCCCTCTACTTCTCCTACCAGCTTAAGAAGAGTTTGCAGTAGAAATCATCCTATCTCCGTATATCCTGTATGGTCCCGATACGATTGCATGCGGTAATTCGAGGACGGCTTGGTCGTCTTATCCCATTTTTCGTGATTATGGCGGGGATCCTGGTGGGTTGTGATCCATTCGGACCCAAATCATCATCGAATGAATTGATGCTTGTGACCTACAATGTGCAGAACCTATTCGATGCGGTGGAGACCGGTTCCGAGTACGATGAATATACATTGGAGGGGGGATGGTCGGCTGATGCGTATGGCAAGAGACTTGAACGTACAGCACGAGCCATAACGCAAGGACATGGTCGTGTTCCCGATATCGTCCTTCTCCAGGAGGTGGAGAACGCGAAAGTGGTGGAGGACCTGCTGGTAGGTCCACTGGCTTCACGTGGTTATGGGTGGTATGCGACAACAGGTGATGTGCAATCGGCTACCCAGTGTGCGGTGCTAAGTCGATACCCTATCGTGGAAGCGAGGGTGCATGGAAGTATGGCGCCAAGGTCGGTGCTGGAAGTACACATCGATACCGACTTCGGGTCATTGGTGGTGTTCGCCCTTCATGCGAAATCGAGGCTGGAAGGAGTTGCCGAGACGGAACCACTACGTGTTGCGATGGCGGAATCCGTATCTATGCGGGTGAAACAGTTGTTGAAATCCAACGCACTCCTGCCTATTGTGGTTGCGGGTGATTTCAATGGGAGTCCCGAAGATTTCTATCGGGCGGAAGGGCGTTATGCAACGGCAATGGTTCCGGTGACGGTGCAGGATGCATATCGTCACAAGGAGATGGGATCGCTGGTGGTGGGAGGTTTGGCTCCAGCCGATGGGTGTTGGTACTCATGGTGGATGGATGATTCACAGAATGTGATCGCGCCGGTGCCGGGTTCCTACTGGTACAAGGGTATGTGGGAAACCTATGACCAAATCCTTCTGTCCCCGGCCTTTTTCGATGGGTATGGTCTGGAATTTTCGGAAGGTTCTGTAGGTGCGTCACCGTCCTTGCTGGATGGGGAAGGGCATCCTTTCAAGTGGAATGTGGTTTTACAGGAAGGGGTGTCGGACCATCTGCCCATCGCTGTGGTGCTGACAGGCAGATGATGGTCGGTCAATCGGCTTTGGGAAATTGGAGTTCGTAGAAGATTTGTTCCAGCTCCAATGCAATGTTCATGTTGTGGACGATCGGATAGGTTCCATCCTCCAGCTTGGTCGGTTTGAGTGTGATGGGACTGAAATTCAGAACTCCGCGGATACCGGCATTCATCAAGCGCTGGAAGCTGTCGGCAGTGGCTGATTCGGGTACGGTGATGATCGCAACCTTCACTTCGAACGCATTGGCCACCTCTTCGAGTCTACTCACAGGATAGACGGGAACCGGATGGGTGCTGTCGCTGTAGACCAGCGGATCACTGTCGAATCCGGCTACCACCCGAATGCCGTCGGGTTCGAATCCGTTGTAGTGCATAAGTGCTTTTCCAATGCGTCCGCATCCGAGAATGATCACATTTTGCGGTTCATCGGTTTTTCCGAGGATTCTTCCCAGATGTCCCAACAGGTCATGGATTTCATAGCCTCCACGTTTTTGCCCGTGGATTTCCAATAATGAGAAATCCTTTCTTACCACTGCCGCCGATACACCGGCGGCGTCAGCCAGGTTATGTGCGAAGACCTTCTCCAATCCGAGGGACCGTAGTCGATTGAGAATGCGATAATACCTTGTTATGCGAATTATCATATCAGTATTCATGACAAAACCCCCATTTATGTGAAAAAGCATACAATAAAACTGGGTAAAGTACAATATCTAGGATAATAATTTGATAGAATCATAAAATATTCTCAATCGATAATGGGATATATATTGAGTAATTCACTTTTTCTCGATACAATGGATAATTGAATACTGAGTACTGGAGGTTCCAAGTCTACCATGAAAGAAGATATCAAGTTCTCCAAAGGTTTGATCGCATTCATTGAGGAATGGAAAGAGAAGCCGGGTAACCTGATCATGGTCCTGCATCGTGTACAGGAAGAGTTCGGTTATGTGTCCCGTGAGGCGGCGGATAAAGTCGCTGAGATGTTGGACATCCCATTGGCCACCATTTACGGCGTGTTGTCGTTCTACCATTTCTTCAAGACCACCAAACCGGGAGACCACAATATCCAGGTATGCCTTGGGACTGCATGCTACCTCAAGGGTGGAGAGATGCTCATTGATGAGTTGACCAACCTTCTGGGCATAGAGATAGGTGGGGTTACCGATGACGGCAAGTTCTCTCTTGAGGGGGTTCGCTGTGTGGGCTGTTGTGGCCTTGCACCGGTTTTGACGGTCGGTGGAGAAGTGTTCGGAAAAGTCACCAAGGACCAATTGCCTGGAATCATCGCCAAGTTCAGCTGATGAAGGAGCGGTGATGCACGCTTCCCTGTGCGATTTCCTTTCCGATATCTACCAGAACGCGGTCGAATCGGGAGCCGATTCGATTGGTGTTGAAATCGATGAATCCGATGGAAACATCGCCTTCATGGTGAAGGACAATGGCAAGGGGATGGATGAAGAGGTCCTGAAGAGGGTGACCGATCCATTCTATACCGACGGTGTCAAACATATAAAACGGTCGGTTGGATTGGGTCTTCCCTTCCTGGTGCAGGCTGTCGAGTCTGTGGAAGGGACTTTTTCATTGGAATCATGTCCGGGCGAGGGAACGGTGGTGAACTTTTCCTTTCCTCTGGACCATATCGATTGTCCACCGAAAGGGAATATGGTGTCGACATTGGTGTCGATGATCGCGTTTCCCGGCGAATATGACCTGCAAGTGTGCCGAAGATTGAAAGTCGGAGAGCGACACGATTGGTACACGGTCGACAGGGTGGAACTGAAGGAGTTGTTGGGATCGTTTGAATCGATCGGCGCCCTGCAACTGTTGAGGACATATCTGCAGTCCCAAGAGGCTGCGTTGGATGAAATACGGAACCGGAGTTGATACAAGATCCGGATGAGGAGGCTACAATGGCAAAGATGACATTGGAGGAGTTGCGGAAGCTTCGTGACGCCAAGAAAGGCGAGATCCAGAAGCGGGATATCGCTGGCAAGAATTCCCAGATCATCGTTGGAATGGGTACCTGTGGTATTGCGGCTGGAGCCAAGACTGTGCTCGACGCGTTCCTGCAGGAGTTGGATTCGCACCACGTTTCGGATGTGTCTGTCACCCAGACCGGTTGCATGGGTTTGTGCTATGTGGAACCTACTGTCGAGGTCATCACACCGGGAATGCCTCCCGTCATCTATGGCAAAGTCGATGCAGCGGTGGCCAAAGCCATTGTCGAGGACCATATCATGCGAAACAAGATGGTCTCTGACCATGTGTTCGATCGTCCCTCTGCGGATATCATCAAGGATGGAGGCAAATAATGGCGTTTAGGAACTACATCTTGGTATGCGGAGGAACGGCTTGTGAATCCAGCAAAGCGAACGATATCTATGAGGCTTTGGTGACAGAGCTGAAGACACAAGGCGTTTCCGATGAAGTGCAGGTAGTGAAAACCGGGTGTTTCGGGTTTTGTGAACAGGGTCCTATTGTCAAGATTCTCCCCGAAGATTCCTTCTATGTACAAGTGAAGCCCGAGGATGCGAAGGAGCTTGTCGCTGAGCATATCGTCAAAGGACGTGAAGTAAAACGTCTCCTCTATGTGAAGGAAGGAAGCAAGAAGCACGCCAAGGTAGAGGACATTGAATTCTACCAGAAGCAGTTCCGCATCGTATTGCGCAACTGTGGATTCATCGATCCTGAGAATATCGACGAATATATCGCCCGCGAAGGGTACGCCGCACTCGAGAAGGTACTCTTCGAGATGAGTGGGGATGATGTCATCAATGAGTTGAAGATTGCGGGAATCCGTGGTCGTGGTGGTGCGGGGTTCCCGACTTGGATGAAATGGAACTTCACCAAGCAGGCCTCTTCCGATCAGAAATATATTGTGGTGAACGCCGATGAAGGGGATCCCGGTGCCTATATGGACCGCTCCACCTTGGAAGGCGATCCGCACTCGGTCCTCGAGGCGATGGCGATCGCCGGTAAGACCGTTGGTGCGAATCAGGGTTATATCTACATCCGCGCCGAATATCCTTTGGCTATCAAGCGACTCGAGATCGCCATGGCACAAGCTCGTGAGTATGGACTTCTGGGCAAGGACATCCTTGGCTCCGGTTTCGATTTCGATATTGAGATCAGACTCGGTGCCGGTGCATTCGTGTGTGGAGAAGAGACCGCATTGCTTGCTTCCATCGAAGGAAAGCGGGGCATGCCGGTTCCTCGCCCTCCGTTCCCTGCGGTCAAGGGTCTGTGGGGCAAGCCCACCGTGATCAACAATGTGGAGACTTGGGCCAATATTCCGATGATCATCCTCAAGGGAGGCGATTGGTTCAGCCGCATCGGTACTCCCGACAGCCACGGAACAAAGGTCTTCGCCTTGACTGGAAAGATCAGGAATTCAGGCTTGGTCGAGGTTCCGATGGGAACCACGCTCCGTGAGATCATCTATGACATCGGTGGAGGTATCGCGAACGACAAGGCGTTCAAGGCTGTCCAGACCGGTGGTCCTTCGGGTGGAGTCATCACCGCCGACTTCCTCGATACTCCGATCGACTTCGGTTCACTTACCAAGCTCGGTTCGATGATGGGTTCCGGTGGAATGATCATAATGGATGAGGATGATTGTATTGTTGATGTGGCGAAATTCTACCTCAACTTCAGTGTAGACGAGTCCTGCGGAAAGTGTTCCCCATGCCGAATCGGTGGAAGGTCGTTGGCGAATCTGCTCGATAAGATCACCAAAGGCAACGGAACGTTGGAGGATTTGGATCAGATGGTGGAGATCGGGAACGCCATGAAGAAGGCTTCCCTCTGTGCCCTTGGCCAGACGGCCCCCAATCCGATTCTCTCCACGCTACATTACTTCCATGATGAGTATATCGCCCACGTGGTGGACAAGAAGTGTCCCGCCGGAAAGTGTAAGAGCTTGATCAGCTACCATATACTTCCCGACAAGTGTATCGGTTGTACCGCGTGTGCCCGCAAATGCCCGGTTACGGCGATTTCGGGTGAGAGACGGGAAGTCCACGTCATCGATCAGGCCGCCTGTATCAAATGTGGCGTGTGTTACGAGACTTGTAAGTTTGGAGCCATTGAGGTCCGTTAGGACTTCGGGTGTTGAGGAGGATAGCAGTGAATACCGTTCATATGAAGATAAATGGCATGCCGGTTGAAATCGAGGCGGGGTCCAACATCCTGGCCGCCGCCAAGAAGGTGAATGTCAATATTCCGACCCTTTGTTACCATCCCGATTTGTCCGCTTGGGCTGCTTGTGGGTTGTGTGTGGTGAAACAGGAGAACTCCCCCAAATTGTTGCGCGCATGCGCGGCACCGGTGCAGGAGAATTTAAGCATCATCACCCACGATGCCGAGTTGTACCAGATCAGGAAGACGGTGATCGAGATGATCATGTCGACCCATCCGAATTCATGTCTCACCTGTGCAAGGAACGGGACGTGTGAATTGCAGCGTTTTGCAGCTGAGTTTGGGGTTCGTGAACAACCTTACGAAACAAGGATAGTCGATCTCCCACAGGACAAGTCGACCACATCGATCGTGCTTGATCCGACTAAGTGCATCAAGTGTGGGCGTTGTGTCCAAGTGTGCCAGCAGTTGCAGGGGGTCTATGCGCTCGAATTCATCGGTCGTGGAGATCAGACGGTCATGTCGCCGGCAGCCGGGCTCCCCTTGAACGATAGTCCGTGTATCAAGTGTGGACAATGTTCGGCCCACTGTCCCGTCGGTGCCATCTTTGAAAAGGATGAGACGAGGGACTTTGTTCGGGCTGTTTCGGATCCTGATAAGCATGTGGTGGTGCAGATCGCTCCCGCAGTTCGTGTGGCGGTCGGTGAAGCGTTCAATCTTCCTGCCGGAACCATCACCACAGGCAAAATTTATGCGGCTCTCAGAAGATTGGGCGTTGACAAGGTGTTCGATACCAACTTCTCAGCCGACCTCACCATCATGGAAGAGGGGACGGAGTTGGTGAAGCGACTCACCACCGGCGAAGGTGCCATTCCACAGATCACCAGTTGCTGCCCGGCATGGACCGATTATATGGAGAAATACTATCCCGATATGATTCCCAACTTCTCGACGGCCAAGAGTCCGATGATGATGCAGGGAGCGATCACCAAGACCTACTATGCCGACAAGGCGAATGTCGATCCGGCTTCCATTTTCTCGGTTGCCATCATGCCCTGTACTGCGAAGAAGTTCGAGATTTCACGTGACGAGAATATGTATGCTTCTGGTTTCGCCGATGTCGATCTGGTGCTCACCACCCGTGAGTTCGCGCGGTTGATCAAGGCTGCTGGTGTCGATTTCACCCAACTCGAGGATGAATTGGCCGATAGTCCGATTGGTGCGTACGCTGGTGCCGGAACCATTTTCGGTAATACCGGTGGAGTTATGGAGGCTGCGATTCGTACCGCCTACAAGCTCATCACGGATGAGGAACTGAAGGATGTGAATATCGAGGCCGTGCGCGGTATGGACGGAGTCAGAACCGGCGAAGTCGATGTGAAGGGTAAGAAGGTTCGTGTCGCGGTTGCCCATGGTATGGCCAATGTGAGTACCTTGTTGGATGAGATCAGGGATGCCCGTGACAATGGAAAGGAACCTCCCTACCATTTTATCGAGGTGATGGCATGTCGTGGCGGGTGTATCGCCGGTGGCGGTCAGCCGTATGCGACCACCGATGATGTCCGAGAAAAGCGTATCGCTGCCTTGTATACCGATGATGTGAATAGTGAGGTGCGCTGTTCGCACCAGAATCCTGAGATCCAACAGATCTACAAGGAGTTCCTGGACGCGCCGCTCAGCGAGAAGTCACACCACCTGTTACATACGACCTATACTGAACGAAAGATTTATAAGAGGTAGCTTTCAGGTAAAACATGCAACAAATGCACATTCAACCGCATTCCAGAGGCCTGGAATGCGGTTCTTGATTTCAGTGTGGTCAATCGCTGATAATTTCCAGCTCTTTGGCGGCCATACTTTTCCGGAAGGATTCAAGACTCTCGGTACCTTCTTCCTCATTCACCTTCTTAAGTAGGATGCCCCCTGTAAGGAAAAGTATGGTGATCGAGAGGATTCCCAGACGATTGCTTCCCGTGGTGATGGTGACGATTCCGATGAGCACTGGTCCGATGATGGCGGCGAACTTGCCGAGCATGTTGTAGAATCCGAAGAATTCGGCGGAGAATTCTGTGGGTATCAATCGGGTATAGTAGGATCGACTGAGTGCTTGGATTCCTCCTTGGAACAGTCCGATCATGCATGCGAGGGCATAGAAGTGCCACACCTCCGACATGAAGTAGCCTAGCACTGCTATGAGGCAATAGGCGGCGATCGCGACTAGGAGTGCTCGCTTTACCCCGAGCCGTTTTCCCAACAGGTTGTAGGCTATGGCTGAAGGAAATGCGACGAACTGGGTGATCAGAAGGGCTACGATCAATGAAGATGCGGGAAATCCGATTGCCGTTCCATAGTCCACAGCCATGCGTATGATGGTATCGACCCCATCGATATAGAACCAATAGGCCAGAAGGAACATGCCCACCACCTTGAGGTCCCGGATAGCACGGAAGGTGATTGCGAACTGTCGCAAGCCGTCACGAATGGCTCGTGTAGACCTCTTGGCATGTGTGAAGCGGGGTTCCTTGACAAATACGATCAGGGGAATGGTGAATACCGCCCACCAAATTCCGACCGATACGAACGCGGCCTTTATGGCGACCACTTCATCGGCAAGGCCGAACCAGGATGGATTCAGGTACATGAGTACGTTGACAAGAAATAGGGTTCCTCCGCCGATGTACCCAAATCCATATCCAAGTGAAGAAACGAAATCGACTTTTTTAGGTGATGCTACGGCAGGCAACAATGCGTCATAGAAGATCAATGATCCGGAGAATCCCACAGTCGCAAGGATGTAGAACATGACGGCCAAAGGCCACATTCCTGCTTGAACGAACCAAAGGCCTATGGTCATCACACAACCGAGAAAGGTAAAGAAAATAAGGAACTGTTTCTTGTAACTGCCCTTGTCGGCGATGGAACCTAGGATGGGAGCGAGAATCGCCACCAACACCGCTTCCAAGGAATTTGCCAAGCCAAGGTAGAAGGTACTTTGTTGGGCACTATGGGCTGCCGACCAATAGGAGCTGAAGAAGATGGGAAAAAAGCCTGCCATGACTGTGGTTGCGAATGCACTGTTTGCCCAATCGTAGAAGGACCAGGCGAGGATTGCCTTACGTGTATCTTGCATCGGAGTTCCTCCAATGCCCATAGTACCTCAGAATGAGGCAATCGAACAGTTGCATTTTCAAGAGTAGGTTCAGCGGTCGATTAGCGTGTGGTTCTCCATTCTTTGATTGCAGTATGCAATGCTTCTTCGGTGGATGGAAAAACAATTCCAAATTGACGCAATTTGCTGGTATCCAATCGAATGTCACGCGCTCTGGAACCATAGGTTGTGGTGTCCTTCACCAACAATTGCAGTGCTGTGTCGTTGGCTCCCAATTCCTCCATGATGAATCGTACCGTATCATGGCGGTCCAAAGGATTTTCACTTCCGGTATGGTACACACCCGGTTCCAATTGCAGCAATTTGGGAAATAGTCCCACCAGATCCTTTATCCATGTCATGCCCCGGAATTCATTGGCTGGTACCCTGAATGGTTTTTCCCTCTTCATTGACTCGATGGTGTTGATGAGGATGTTGTTCAACCCTTTTGAGTAGTGTGGTTTGGGATAATCGAACAGCCAAGTGAGACGCAGAATCACATGGTCGCGGCATAAACCGGCTACCACTTGCTCGGCGAGCAGTTTGCTTTTTCCATATTCACCGGCAGGTTCGGGGGTTTGTTCCTCGTCATATGGTCCGTTGGAGGTGTTTCCATTGAATACCTGTTCGGTACTGAGGAATATGAGCTTGCATCCGGTCTCACCGCACGCTCTCGCAACGTGCTCGGTTCCCACCACATTGATGCGATGGCATTCATCGGGATGGTCGTTGCAGTATTGGGAGGATGCGATCGCAGAGGCGTGGATCACATACGTGGGATTCGCTTCCCTGATGGCCTTTGAGACAGCATCCGCATCGGTAATATCGAGGGTATTCGAATGGGAGGGTATGATGTGGTAGCGCCCATGAAGGGCTTGTTGAATATTTGTTCCGAAAAATCCACTGCTGCCGGTGAGAAAGATTGTGTTCATGGTGAGTCCTTTTCGGTGTGTTTCCAAATCATCCGATGATTGTCCGGTACGCTTCGGTCATCACCGCCTTGTCTGGATTCCTACCCGTCCACATCTTGATATTGATCGCCGCCTGATTGATGAGCATTCCCATTCCCGAGTTCCACCTTATGTTTCTCTTTTCCGCTTCAGCAAGAAAGGGGGTGAATGATGGGTTGGGGATGACATCCTGTACGAAGAGATCTCCATGCATCGAATCATAGTCCATCATGGGTTTTTCATCTATATTCGGATACAGTCCGATTGGAGTCGCGTTTATGAGGATATCGGTTTCCGATGGAATGATGTATTCGGATTCCCAGGGAACATACTTGGCTTCGACACCAGTGTGCTTGGTAAGTGTGTCCACCAATGCATATGCAAGCGCTCTATCGCTGGGGATGTTGACGATGGTGATTTGGGACGCTCCCGCAAGTGCCATTTCTATGGAGATCGCCCTGCTGGCTCCACCAGCCCCAAGTATCACGACTTTTTTGCCGATTGGATCCTCTCCTGCTTCCCTAAGGGATTCCATGAACCCTTTTCCATCGGTGTTTTCACCGAACAACCGATTGTTGTCGTTCACGATCATGTTGACGGCGCCAATGAGTTGTGCCGCGGGAGAGATTTCGTCCAAGAGCGGAAGGACGTTGATCTTATGTGGTAAGGTGCAATTGATTCCTCGCATCTTCATCGCCCTGAGTCCAGCTATCGCATCCTGCAATTTGTCGGGGTCCACATCGATGGTGAGGAAACGCCATCGTTTGAGTCCCAAGGCTTCGAACGCAGCCTCTTGAATCACTACTCCCGGGTTTTCGGCAACAGGATGTCCAAACACGCCGACAAGATTGTCGAGAAAATTCAATTCTTTCATATTTATGCTCCGAAATAACAAAATGATAAAAAAGAAATATCATATGAAAATATAAATACTGTAAAAACATAGTAAACTGTAGTATTATTGCTGTCAATGGATTTTATGAAGATTGGTGTATATTCTTTATTTACAAGTAGAAGTGAATGATATAGTAAAATTCAATAAGTTGAATACACTTGTTTTTCGAGTTGTAAATGATAGTATTATATAAAAATAAATAATATATGCAAAGATTATGAACGTGGTGTTTTATCTAGTGGTAATAGTTTTGTTCAGGATGCGGCAAGATAAAAGAACTGTTTTCTGAGTGTCTACTCTATTATATTCTAGATATAAAGATACAAATATTGACTTTCAAACGAAAATAAAATAGTATTGATTATAAGGAAGGGTTTGCTATGACTGAAAGGATTCAACACTACCGGGAGCGTATACTGAGCACCAGACCCACCCTCTGTATCGAGAGGGCCAAATATTATACGGAAGCCTATAGGCGACATGAGGACAAGCCTGTCATCCTCAAGCGGGCTTTTGCACTCAAGGATACATTGGAGCGGATGACCATCAGGATCGAACCTGAAGACCTTTTGGTTGGGAACCACTCTTCCACGATTTATGCAGCCCCCATTTTTCCCGAATATGCGGTGGAGTGGATCCAGAAGGAAATCGATGAGTTTGAGAAGCGCAATGGTGATGCGTTCTATCCCGATGAGGAGACCAAGAAGGAGCTTTTGGAAATCTGTAGGTATTGGGAACATAAGACAACCTTGGATAAGGGGAGGGCTTTGTTTACCGATGAATTGACAGCTATGCATGAGACGGCCATCATCAAGGCCGAGGGCAATCTCACCAGTGGTGATGCCCATATCGCAGCCCATTTCAGGCAAATCATGGAAAAGGGGTTGGAATGGTATCGTCGAGAGGCTGAGAGAAAACTTGCCGAGTCCGATTTCGTCACCGATGAAGATTTGAAGAAAAGGAGCTTCTATACCTCGGTCATTATCGCAATGGATGCCTTCAGTACCCATATTCTCCGTTTCGCTGAATTGGCGAAGGAGTTGTCGCAGAAGACCGGGGATGCGCAACGCAAGCAGGAGTTGCATCTCATCGAGCGCAATTGTCGCCATATAGCCTATGATCCGCCGAATACCTTCTACGAGGCTCTTCAACTGACATGTTTCATTCAGCTGGTGTTGCAGATAGAGAGCAATGGGCATTCTCTTTCCCTTGGCCGTTTGGATCAATATCTTTATCCTTTCTACTCACAAGATAGTAAGGATGGTTCATTGGACGATGCATTCGTCATGGAACTGCTTGAGAATTTTTGGTTGAAGTTGGTGAGTGTGAAGAAGATCAGATCTTGGTCCCATACCCGATTTTCGGCAGGTGGTCCTTTGTACCAGAATGTCACCATTGGTGGACAGCTGCAGGATGGTCGGGATGCGGTGAATGCACTCTCATTTCTTGTGTTGCGTTCGGTTGACGAAACCAAGCTCACGCAACCCAACCTTTCGGTACGGTTTCATCCCGGTATCGACCAAGACTTTCTTATGGAATGTATCGATGTGATCGAATCTGGTTTCGGCATGCCTGCGTTCAATAATGATTCTGTTGTGATTCCCGCCTTCAAGAGTTATGGCGTTGAGGATGAGGATGCATGGGACTATTCGGCGATCGGATGTATCGAGACCGCAGTTCCGGGAAAGTGGGGATACCGCTGTACGGGAAAACATTTCCTCAATTTCGTTCGTGTGTTCCTGGCCGCGATGAATGATGGTGTTGATCCGGTCAGTAAGAAGCAATTTCACAAGGGAATTGGAAAATTGGAGGATTTCACCGATTTTTCCCAGGTGATGGAAGCTTGGGAACTGCAGGTGAGATACTATGCGAGGGCGGGAATCGCCATCGATACCGCTGTGGATGTGGTGCTGCGTGATGAAGCTCCCGATATCCTTTGTTCCGCTTTCACAGATTACTGTCTCGAAAGAGGAAAGACGATCCATGAAGGGGGGAGCAAGTATGATCTCGTTTCGGGGTTGCAGGTCGGTATTGCGAATCTGGCCGACTCTCTTGCCGCCATCAAGAAGCTGGTGTTCGAGGAGAAGCGTTTCACCGGCAAGCAGATGATGGAGGCCATTGAGAGCAATTTCGAGTTGCCCGGAGGGGAAGAGATTAGGCAGATTCTGGTGAATCATGTCCCCAAGTACGGAAACGATGATGATTATGTCGATAATCTACTGGTGGAAGCCTATGGTTACTACCTCGATGAGATTACGAAATACCGCACCATCAGGGATGGGTGTGGCCCGATCGGATGCAGATACTTTGGTGGTACTTCCAGCATCTCGGGCAATGTACCGGCTGGTGCGGTAGCTCCGGCCTCCTATGATGGAAGGAAGGCTTGGAGGCCGCTTGCCGAAGGGGCTTCCCCCTCCGCGGGAGCCGATCAATCGGGTCCCACCGCGGTGATGCGGAGCCTGGCGAAGTTGCCGACCGAAAAGATCACCGGTGGGGTGTTGTTGAACCAAAAGCTTACTCCTGTGGTGCTGAAGTCCAAGGAATCAAAGAAGAAACTTGCTGCCATGCTGCATGCCTTCTTCGATGGGATGCATGGATGGCATGTCCAATACAATATCGTGGATAGGGAGACTTTGCTTGCCGCCCAAGAGAATCCTGAAGAATATCGGGACCTCATTGTTCGGGTTGCTGGCTACTCGGCCTTCTTCACCAATTTATCGCGCGAGACCCAGAACGATATCATCGCAAGGACGGAGCAGACGTTGTGATCCGCTGCACATGGGATCGACTTCGTCCGATGGGACAATGGGCCCGAACGTATTGGCTTCCGTCTTATGCGATCGGCCAATCTTGGTTGATGAAGTAGACTGCTCCGATCGCCTGGGCGAACTGTGCGACGGTGTAGTGATGGTGGGAATCGAGTTGTTTCATCAGAGGCGTGTTTGCCAGTGTCGCATCGGCTACTTCATAGTGCAGATTTGCATCGACCGTTCTCGCTCCTTCCCTAAGAAGGCGAAGGCAACTTGGTTGTTTCACCAATCTTCCGAACAGTATGGGTGTGTTCGTCTTGGGTTGCAGAATCCTCTTCGTCTCAATCCATGCAATCGCCAAGGCTTTCCCGATTTCCCGCCATATCTTGTCGTTGGTGGTATCGTGTTCCCTATCGGGTAAACTCATCATGTGCTCGAGGAATGGTTTGCGAAGGTCTTTCGGTTCAGTGGGGACGATTGCGCGAAGTTCTCCATCGATTTTTCGTTCGACAATAAATCCCTTGTCTTTCAACTCCAGATACAAGTCGGGTCTTTCGGAGGGAAAGTATTTCATCGCAAGACGAAACACTCCGCTTTGACAGGCATACTTCTGCACCGTTCCGGCGATGGATGTATTGAAGTTGTTTACGCTCCTGATATCGTCGGGATGATGCTTCCTTTGCTCTTTGCTTCCCAGATCTATGATGAAATTGTAGACTTCAAGGGGAATGTCGGGTATCGTTCCGTCTTCGAGCACCCAGCCGGTGCCCAGCTCTGTTCCAAGCGTGTAGGCGAGCACACCTTCCGCCAGTTGTGCTCCATCGTTTGCCGCCATTTCCACTGCAGCGGTAAACGCCGCCATCGGTCCGTCATTGATGATCCGGATTTTTGCCTGTGGACCGAGAATCCGGTGTAATCGTACATCCAGTTCGGTCAACTGGGAAAAATCCTTCTCATAATCTATTTCTGGATTGCTGCGGATGCCTCTTGTCTTATAGACTTCTCCACCCACGATCTTGTTTTGTACCACCACATCCGGAAAACACATTCCCAGGCCATTGATTTCGGCCGACGATTGCTCCAAGGTCGATTTCACCTCCGCAATGGTATCCCGCATGGTTTGTTCTGAGGCCGAGGTCGCGAGTGCGGATTCGATCTTTTCCAGCATTCTGTCGCGCAAGTTCTCCGATTTTACCTGCAATACTGTCGCATGCGCCCTCAATAGTTCCACGAGAAGACAGATCGGATCCACAAGTTGTCTGCTGGTGGTGAAGCTCGCCGGGAACCAATCATACTCTTTATAGGAGACGATGGTTTGTCCTTTCACCATCACCGCCTTGATGTCGGTTCCACCGATGTCCATGCCGATGAGGAGTTTTCCCTCGAGGTTGTGTGTAACACGGGTGAACAGACTATGTTCCGGTGTGTGTCGCTTGATACGATCGGTCCTGTCGTTGGGAACTGCTTCATCTGTGTGTATGTTGAATGAAAAGTCGGAACGTTCCGGGAGGATGGCTCCCAACATTCGATCGATGACATTGAGCGCTCTTCCGTATCGTCTTCGTTCCGATCTGGTTGAGCCCTCACCAAATACGTGGGGGATTCGGTGGAGCAGGTCTGTCAGGGATTTGGAGTTCCGTTCCATATAGATGTCCATGCGTCGTCCGCCTAGCGCCGAAAGAATATTGTAGATTTCGGCAAATAGATATTCTTGGACAAATTCGAGCTTCTCGTTCGATGTTTCCATTGGGATGAGTGAGGGGATCCTGAAAGAGAACCAACGATGTTCATTCGGCTCAAGAAAATCAAGCCGACAATGAATATCGTGACTTTCCGATTCAGGAAGAAGCGCGAAGGCTTGTCGGACATCCGTGATGTAGACGGGATTGTCTTGTTGGGCTTGCGAAAGGAATGTGTCGAGCATTATAGCCTCCTGTTCTTGCGATCTATAATTCTGGTGCGATGGTGATTCCCAAATCGGTAAGGATGGTATAGAACTCCTGCATCTCTACTTCGCTGTATGGTTTCATGGTATGCAAATGGGCATGTTCCTTCTTCATCACCATATATTTGCTTTCAGCCAATGGGTTGAAATTGATCAGCTCTATGGGAGTGGAGGGGGCGTTCTCCATGACGAATTTTCCTATCGACTCAAGGTTTTCCCGTGTCGCAGTCATACCTGGTATCATGGGAATGCGAACGAGGACCTCCCGCTTGTGGGAAGTGAGGAGTCTGAAATTATTCAATATGGGGGCATTGTGTCTACCCGTGTATTTCTCATGCAAGTGGGGATCCATAAGCTTTAGGTCGACAATAAAGTAATCGACCAAGGGGAAAAATGATTCGAATGTCTCCCGGCTGGCATACATCGCTGTTTCGATCGCTGTATGGATATGGTTCCGCTTCATTTCACGCAATACCGCTTTTGCGAATTCGGCTTGGAATAATGGATCTCCTCCAGACAATGTGATGCCGCCTCCACTGGTTCGATAGAATGCTTGGTCCTGGAGTAGTGTTTCCACGACTTCTTCGACGGTCATCCATCGGCTGTTGTAGCTGAGGGCTTTGGTTGGACAGGCATCGACGCAGTCATTGCAGTCGGAACAGGAGCTGTGTCTCACCTTGATGAACGGTTCTCCCTCTTTGCCGAATTCAACCGCTCCGTTTTCACATGCGGCGACACAGGCTCCGCAGCGTATGCACTTGTTCTCGAAGTACCAAAGGTGGGGGTGATAATCTATTCCTTCGGGATTGTGGCACCACACACATTCCAATGGGCATCCTTTCAAAAATAGGGTGGTTCTGATACCCGGACCGTCGTGGACAGCGAATTTCTTGATGTCGAATACATTTCCTTTCATTCATCTCCTCCATAACAGGTCCGCTCGATGATTTCATCTTGAAGATCGGAAGCCAATTCAGTGAAGTATGCGGTATAACCGGCCACCCGTACAGTCAATCCCGAGTACTGTTCAGGATTCTTTTTCGCAGCGAGCAAGTCTTCTTTCTTCAGTACATTGAATTGGATGTGGTTTATCTTCAATTCAACGAATGTGCGAAGAAAATCGGAGAATTTCATAATTCCTGTGTGGTTTTTGAAAAAATCGGAGCTGAACTTCATGTTCAGCAGGGTACCATTGCTTCCCAGCTTGGATTGAATCCTTGCCACCGATTTGAGTAATGCGGTGGGACCTTCCATATCCCGTCCGTACATCGCAGACATGCCTCCGTCGGCAAGAGGGTCCTTGGCATGCCGTCCATCTGCGCTCGCTCCCACATTTTGTCCCATCGGAATGTGGGCTGACACGGTATAGAGTCCGGTATGATATCTCCCGCCACGAGCATTCGTATGATCTTCAAGTTGTTTCGAAAAATATGAGATCCAGTGGTTGCCAATCTCATCCACCCAGGCAATGTCGTTGCCGTATTTTGGAATCTTGTGGAGGACGAATTGTCTCAATGGTTCCTTGCCTTCCCAGTTGGAGTACAGGGCTTCCATCAATTCCTTTGGATCGATTTTCTTGTCTTCATATACCGCCTTCTTGATCACCGCCAGACTGTCGGCGATGTTGGCCACTTGAATGGCTTGTATTCCAGAGAGATTGTAATGTGCTCCTCCTGCGGTCACATCCAGACCTTTCTCAAGGCAGTTGTCGATCACGCTGGAGAGAAATGCCGAAGGAAGTACTTGCGCATGTGTTCTATCGACCACATCGCAGCATCGTATCATCCTTTCGATGTAATGGTTCAATTGTGCCGCGAACGCCGTCTCCAGTTCCTCGAATGTAGCATAGTCGGTCAAGGTTCCCAGAGGCAGACCCATCCGTGTATTTGTGAGAAGACACACTCCATTGGTGAGTGTCAGCTCGAGAGCCTTCATGAGATTGAACATGGCCGCATCGCTCCATCCCAGATTGTTGCCATGGGTGGTAAGTTCCACACAGCCTACTATGGCGTAGTCGACGGCATCCTTTTTCTCAATTCCCACATGCTCAAGAGCGGGAACGACCCCTTCATCATTGAATATCTGGGGCATGCCGCAACCCATTCCGATCACCCGGCTACATTCCTCCACGAAGGAGTCGTCCGAGTTCTTGAACAATCGTGCGGAGAGGTTCGGTTGTGGCAACAGAATATGGCTGGTGGCCTTGAGGAAAAGAAATGAAAGTTCGTTCGAGGCATCCTTTCCGTCACTCGTCTGTCCTCCACACGCGATGTTGAATCCGATGGGGAATCCTGCGAAGTATTTCGCGCTATGGGAGTTGCGGAGATAGACGATTTGGTTGAATTTGAGCCAAAGTGCTTCGATGAGTTCGAGTGCATCCTGTCTCGAGATAGCCTTTGTTTCAATGTCATGTAGGTAATAGGGGTAGAGGTATTGGTCGGCCCTACCAGGGGAGAATGAAGATGCGTTGGATTCCATCTGTAGTATCACGTAGAGGAACCACATCGATTGCAATGCTTCGTGGAAGGTTCTGGGCGGAGTTGTGCTCAGTGCTTCACATATCCTGCCGACTTCCTCGAGGTTTTCACGATGTGGTGCATTTTCGGGGTCCTTTGCCATTTGTCTGGCAAGATCGGCGTACCTGAGCATGAATTCGATAGCCCCATCCTGAACAATGATCACACTCCGGTAGAAGTCCTTCTTGTCTGTATCGGCCAGTTCCATCTTCTCTTGTGCGATCTTCTTCAATCCCATCGGTCCGATTTGTAGCCAAGTCTCGGTGTTGGGGCATATGTGCCCTTGGGCATGGTCCTTCTGGTTGATCTTGGCTACTTTCACGATTTCATCGACTTCCCCACCGATTTTTCCTTTGATCACATCCTCAAGGCATTTACCTTTCCAGTAGGGGTATATTTCCTGGTTGAAGGTCTCAATATCCTCTGGATGGATGTTGAAACGGTCTTGGGGTCGGGTGGGTAGGGTTGCGAATTCGTCATATACCCATGAGCTTCCCGCTTCGGGAAATACGACTCCTCCTCTCACTCCAGAGGTTCGGTTGCCGACGATGAGTTCCATGGGGTCGATTCGTATCGACATTCGTGTCAATGATGCGTAGAGGCTTTTTGCCCTCTGTATCGCTTTGGGGTCGTTTTCATTTCTCTTGTATGTCTCTGTAATGATTTTCGCCTGTTCTATCGACGCATAGCGCGGTTCTTCCAACATATGCGTTTTCAGTGCCTGTATTCTGCCGGTGCAGATCAGATTGGATATCTCTTCATGGTTGGCAGTCATTTTCGTCCCCTTTTCGCCGTCATGACGATACATTACTATTGAATGATAATTAATATTATCATGAATGAAACCAAATATCAATCAAATGTGAAGAATATGAAGATGAGGAGGATTGTCGGGTAGTGCGGAAGGTTCCGCTTTGGCAGATCATGGTTAAGATGTTTCTAAGTATATGATATGCAATCATATAATTTATCTTTTACCTGTAGTGTGGGAGCGTTGTTGGAAAGCTCTATCCGATTTTTCAGTTACCAGTTTACTGGAAATGTGTGTTGTAAACATGAAAAGGGCTTTCGAAAGAAAGATAAAACAAAAGAAATACGAAAAAAAAAATTTCAAATAATAGTTGCGCGCTAAAAATATCTGGAGTACAATGAGTCCAGTCAAAGATGATGATGATTTGATCATGTTGCGGAAAACCGGTCGTTAAAGTTCTTTTGCATAGTAATATAGCTGTTGCCCACATATGGATGCGAAAGAGCTGGAAGTCGGAAAAAAATATCAAAAGGAAATGGTAGGAGGAAGATGATGAAACGGAAAGTATTGGCACTGGTATGTGTAATCCTGATGCTTGGGTCTTTCGTATGGGCGGCCGGACAACAGGATAAGGCTGGAGACGCGGGAGCTATGCCGAAAGTCGGATACAGCCCTGGTGATATGGCTAACGAGTCACAAGCCTTCTCGGCCAAGATGTTCTTGAAGTATGGTCCAGAATATGGTCTCGATGTGCAGATTCTTGATGGAAAGGGCGATGCGCAGGTTCAGGCACAAGTCGTCACCAACGCGATTGCACAGGGACTGAAGGCCATCTATATCAATCCCAACGATATCAATGCAATCATACCAAGTCTTATGCAAGCTCAGAATGCCGGTTTGATAGTCGGTATGTTCAGTAGTGACGTTCCACCGGAGCATGCGTCGGTTCGTGATTTCTTTGTCGGGGTGAACGATGACATGGCAGGTGAGGCTGCTGCCCAAGCCTTCATCAACAACTTCCCCAACGGTGCGAAGATTGTTGAGATCGGTGGTCAGTCGGGACACGATGCACAAATCAAACGGCATGACGGTTTCAACAAGACCATTGCCGGTACCGGTATCGAAGTGATCGATTACAAGGCGACACAACAGTGGTCGACCGCAGAAGCGATGGCGATCATGGAAGATATGATCACCAAATGGGGTAAGGACATCGAGGGTGTGTTCTGTCACTGGGACAATGGTGCCACCGGTGTGATCGGAGCTCTTAAGGCTGCTGGAATGGAGGATGTGTTCATCGTGGCTGTCGATGGCAACCGTGCGGGATTCGAACAGGTGTTGAGTGGAGACCAGGCGGTCACCATCATGCAGAATTTCGAAACCCACGTGACCAAATCCCTCGATATGACCAATACCTTGCTCGCCGGAGGTTCGGTCGAGCCGGTGAACTTCATTCCCCTTGATATCGTGAGTTTGGAGAATATCGATGAATTCACTCCTCCGGAGTGGTAGGACCAACATCCCTTTCTAGGCCTGTCCCCATTCGAGGGGGCAGGCCTGTCTGCAAATCATGAACAAGGATGTGAATTATGAACATGAAAACCAAGGATACCATTCTGACCATCTCGAATGTTTCAAAATCATTTCCAGGGGTGAAGGCACTCGACAATGTCTCCATTGAAGTGCACAAAGGAACCGTGCATGGAATCGTAGGAGAGAACGGAGCTGGCAAGTCGACACTCATGAAGATATTGTCCGGTGTATACCAGAAGGATTCCGGAACCATTGTATTCGATGGAAAAACGATTGAATCCACCACTCCCCACCAAGCAATGCAAATGGGGTTGAGCATCATCTATCAGGAGCTGAACCTAGTGAACACCATGACGGTTGGGGAGAATATTTTTCTCGGTAGGTTCAAGGAAATGAAGGGAATGCGTGGTACCCATCTTGCGGCTGCGAAACTCTTGCAAAGTATTTCTTGTGATATTGATACCAATAGGCTTGTGGCCGAGCTCAGTGTTTCTCAAAAGCAGATGGTGGAGATCACAAAGGCGCTATCATTCGATTCCAAACTGATCATCATGGATGAGCCGAGCAGTAGCCTCACCTCCGATGAAATGAAGGAGTTGGTGCAGATTATCCACCAGCTGAAGGCGAAGGGGATCTCGATCATCTACATCAGTCACAAATTGGATGAAATATTCGATTTCTGTGATGAAGTGACGGTGATGAGGGATGGCAAGGTGGTGGACAACAAGCCGATTGCCGAAATATCCCGTAATGAGATGATTTCCTTGATGGTCGGGCGTTCGATCGAGAATGAGTTTCCAGAACGCCCCCGTTGTGCTGGCGAAGTGTTGATGCAGGTTCGGTCAATCCGCACGAAGAAGCTCGATGATATCTCCTTCGACCTCCACAAGGGAGAAATCCTCGGTTTGGTTGGATTGGTGGGAGCCGGCCGTACCGAAATCGTGAGGGCGCTCTTCGCAGCCGACAAGGTGAAAGGTCATGAAGTGTTGATCGAAGGAATGAGGGTGGAAATCAAGACACCACGGGATGCAATAAAGGTGGGAATGGGTTTTGTTCCCGAGGATAGGAAGTTGCAAGGCCTTGTGTTGCCGTTTTCGGTTGAATCGAATATCTCGATGGCAAGTCTCGAAAGAATTTCTCATGCTGGTTTTGTGAACAAAAAGAAGGAGAGGGATATCGCCGAGAGGCAGATCAAGGCGTTCGGTATCAAGACTCCATCATCACGCACCCGTGTGAAAAGTCTTTCCGGTGGCAATCAACAGAAATGTATTGTCGGTCGCTGGATGGAATTGAATCCGAGGATTCTCATCATGGATGAGCCGACTAGGGGAATCGATGTTGGTGCCAAATACGATATCTACCTGTTGATGAAGCAGATCGTCGAGCATGGGGGATCGGTCATTCTCATATCTTCGGAGTTGCCGGAAGTTCTGAACATGAGCAACAGGGTGATCACAATTTGCGATGGACGTATTACAGGAGAATTCGATCCTGAGAAGGCAACAGCCGATGAGATAATGGCAAAAGCATTCGAATTTGAGAACGAGGGGATGGGCGCATGTCTGGAAAACTAAGAATGAGGCACAATCCATTTGATGTGCTTGGAGAATATCTGGTGATCGTTGCCATCGCACTCTTGGTGGTGGTTACGATATTTGTGGAACCCAAGTTCCTCTCTCCGGGGAACATGACCAACATCATGCGGCAATTTGGTCCTCTCATCATGGTGGCCTTGGGCATGACGTTCGTGATCATCGGAGGGTTCATCGATCTCTCTGTAGCTGGGATCATGTCTCTGGTCGCTGTGGTCACACTCTCTTTGATCGAGCCTCTGGGACAAGTTCCCGCCTTGTTGATCGGTTTGCTGCTTGGAGCTGCGTGTGGATATCTCAATTCGATCCTGATTCTACTCAGCGGAGCCATCACTCAGGCGGAAGGCCTTTTCATCACGTATGGAATGAGCGTGTTGTATGGAGGTGTCGCTCTGGTCTACACCGGTGGTGTCACCGACCATATGTCGTACATCTCCCGTGATTATTCCTTGTTCACTGCGATAGGGACAGGGACCGTGGGGATATTTTCAGTCTCGTTCCTCATATTCCTCGTCGCTCTGGCAGCCCTCTACGTCTTTCATGAGAAGACCTACCTGGGAAGAACGATAAACTTAACCGGTGGGAATAAGACTGCCGCGAGATTGTCGGGAATTTCGATCAACAAGAGTATCACCATCATCTACACCATTTCCGGCCTCATGACCGCTCTTGGCGCGATAGTGCTATTCGCACGTGTTACAACCGCCTCTCCGGTATTGGGAAAAAATTTCGAGACCAATGCGATTTTGTCGGTTGTGGTTGGAGGAACTTCGCTTTCGGGAGGCAACGGCAATGTGATCAGGACCGTTCTGGGAACCATGTTGGTCATCCTGCTGGCAAACTGCATGAATCTGCTCGGTGTTTCGGTATTCATGCAGAATGTAATGAAAGGTGCGATTCTAATTCTGGCCATATGGCTCGACAACCGTAAGGAACACTAGGGGGAATGTGATGAAGATTCAAGTGAAGAATACCTTTTTCAGGAAAGTCGGGAATCACAAGGCTTCTATAGCTGTTTTGGCGATGCTGGTCGCGATGTTGTTCTTTCCCACCAATTTCTATACAAGGTTCAATATTTTCGATCTGCTCAACTCGGCTTCAATTCTTCTGGTGCTCGCCTTCGGCATCACATTCGTTATCATCGCCGGAGGGATTGATCTTTCCATCGGTGGCATCATGGTGGTGAGTGGCATAGTCACCATCAAATTGATGGAATTCACCCCCATATGGGTGAGTATCGTCGGTGGGTTGTGCTCCGGGGTATTGATCGGGCTGGTCAATGGGTATCTTGTGGTCTATCAGAAGACCGAGCCCTTCATCATCACTTTGGGGATGGGCCTATTGCTCACTGGCCTCGCACAGCAGCTTACCGATGCACATCCGATTGCAGCACCGAATCCCAAGTTCATGTTGATGGCAAATGGGTTTCTGTTTGGCGTGATTCCCCATCTGGTATTGATCATGTTGGCGACACTATTCATTGCATACAGTGTATTGCGGTATACACAATTCGGTCGAAATTGCTATGCGATCGGGGGGGACTATGAGGTTGCCGAGTATTCTGGAATAAGTGTGCGAAAAATCAAGACCATGACGTATGTGATTTGTGGTTTTGCCGCCGCACTTGGTGGTATACTTCTCTCATCGAAATTGAATTCGGGTTCTTCGGTGTATGGAGAGACCACTGCCTTGACGGTAATCAGTGCCGTTGTGGTGGGAGGCACATCTCTTGCTGGAGGTATGGGAGGAATTCCCCAAACAGCGATGGGGCTGCTGGTCTTCGGAATTATGGAGAATGCAATGAACATGTTGCGTATCAATCCTTACATCCAAATCATCTTGAGAGGAGTTGTGATCGTGACGATCCTTTGTCTCGACAGCTATAGCCGGAAGAAGAAACGTGAAGATGTGTGACAGATGGGGGTAGGATGAAGAAGTTCTTGTGTGGTGTCGATGTCGGTGGAACCAAGCTCTCGGCCGGTCTATTCGAGGAGGATGGGACATATATCGATAGTAGGATAGTGTTCAACCATACCACATTGGGGTGTGATGGTATAACCGACTCGATCGTGGTGATCGTTCGTGAGTTGTTGGATGCCCATGGTCTTGATGAGAGCCAGCTGTGGGGTATCGGAGTAGGGATTGCGGGACATATCAATTCCAAGAAGGGTTTGATCATCACTTCAAGCAATTTCAAATCCTGCTTCAGGAATTATCCTCTGAGATCCAAGCTGGCAAGGAAGTTCAGGACCAATATCATCGTGGACAACGATGCAAACGCACAGGCGTATGGTGAGTTCAAATTCGGTGCTGGGAAGACCTTCTCCAATATTGTGTTCATCACGGTCAGTTCCGGGGTGGGCAGTGGAATCATCGTTGATGGGAATCTTGTAAGGGGTATGGCGGGAACCGCCGGCGAAATCGGTCACACCATCATCGATCCATACTCTGAGATCGAGTGTTCGTGCGGAAACAAGGGCTGTCTCATGTCGATCTCAAGCGGTCACTATCTACCCCAGTTGTATCTCAGGTATCTGAAGCGTGGATATGTTTCCCAAATCGGTATCTCCGAAGACAATCTGGATGCGTTCGATGGCAGGATGCTGGAGGAAGGGGTGAAGCGGGACGATGAGATATCGAAGCATGTGTTGAACGATTCGGCAAGCGCCGTTGGGGTAGGGTTATACAATCTATTCCAGATCCTTAATCCAGAGATCTTCATCCTGGGTGGAGGGTTGGTGAACATAGGGGAGATATATATTGAGCTCATCGAAAAGCGTTTCTTGTCTTTGGTGAGGCACATGATGTATGATAGGGTTGAGATTCGGTCCTCCGCATTGGGATGCAATGCAGGATTACTTGGAGCAGCCGCACTCACATTGGAATGAACATGACAAAAAGACATAGACAGATTTTGCACATACTGGCCGATGGCCGGAAGGTCACGGTACACGAGTTTGCGGAGAAGCTTAAAGTTTCCCAAGCCACCATCAGGCAGGACCTCACCTCGTTGGAAAACAGTGGGTTCCTTAAACGGGTCCATGGTGGTGCCCTTCTTGATGAGACCGATGACATCTCACATAGAATGGGAGTCAACTACGAAGAGAAGCTGAAGATTGCGAAGACCGCGGTACAGTATGTTGAGGATGGAGAGACCATCCTCATCGAATCTGGTTCGATCAATGCACTTTTCGCACTTGAGGTGGTGAAGAAGCGGAAGAATGTGACGGTGATCACCTTGAACGCCTTCATTGCGCGGCAAATCGCAAAGCAAGCTGAAAATCATGTGATACTTTTAGGTGGTATTTTCCAGCCCGAAAGTGAATGCGTGGTGGGCAATCTGGTGAAGGAATGCCTGAAGGTACTCAATTTCAGCAAGGCGTTCATAGGTGTGGATGGTTTCACGGAGCACACGGGATTCACAGGTCGGGATATGATGAGAGCCGATATCAATGCGACGATCGGAAAGATCAGTCCGAATACTTTCGTCCTCACCGATTCTTCGAAGTTCGGGAAGATCAACCTCTCCAAATATTTCGATGTGGAGGATGTGGATCATATCATTACCGACAGAAATATATCCCAAGTATATCTGGACTATTTGCGCACGACGAATGTCGATGTGGTGATTCCCGAGTAAAGCCATTCATTTGCCAGAACTGAACGATTCCCATTTCCTAAGGCAAACAGCCCAATGATATGTTGTTGTCACTCGATCTTGGTACGTAAAAAAACAGCCGCCCGGTTTTTCAGACCGAGCGGCAGATGACATTTGCAGTGTCTTTCTTCTCTTAACGGATAGCCAATTCCGTCTCCATATCAAAGAACTTGACCTTGTTCAGATCCGGGATAAGGCTGATCTTCTGTTCAACTTTCAATACGATATGCGGTTCGATCTTACCTATCATCTGATGCTTGCCGGCGGTCACATAAATGTGTGTTTCGGAACCGAGAGGTTCGATCACACTGACTTCACCATTGATGGTGGTGTCCTCGATAATGTCATCCGAGAATGTCACATCTTCGGGGCGAATGCCAAAGGTGACCTTCTTTCCCACGTAATCGGCGAGCAACTTGTTCTGAGTTTCATTGAGCTTGATGCGGAAAGTTCCTTCATCGGCATACAGCTGTTTTCCTTCCGCTTTGATCTCCACGGTCATGAAGTTCATTGGAGGTGAACCGATGAATCCAGCGACGAACTTGTTGTTGGGTTCATTGTAGAGCTCAAGCGGTCCACCGATCTGCTGGATGATTCCCAGTTTCATCACGACGATCTTGTCAGCCATGGTGAGCGCCTCGACCTGGTCGTGGGTAACATAGATCATCGTTGCCTTGAGTCTGTTGTGCAACGAGGAGATCTCCGCCCTCATCTGTACGCGTAATTTGGCATCCAAGTTGGAAAGCGGTTCATCGAAAAGGAATACCTTTGGTTTGCGGACAATGGCACGGCCGACTGCAACACGCTGTCTCTGACCACCGGAGAGTGCCTTGGGTTTCCTGTCGAGCAACTGTTCGATGTCCAAGATCTTGGCAGCTTCCTTCACACGCTGATCGATCTCTTCCTTCGGGAACTTGCGGATCTTCAGTCCGAACGCCATATTGTCGTAGACGCTCATGTGGGGATACAGTGCATAGTTCTGGAATACCATTGCGATATCGCGATCTTTCGGCGGAACGTCGTTGACCATTTTTCCGTCGATGTAGAGTTCACCGTCCGAGATATCCTCGAGACCGGCGACCATGCGGAGAGTAGTGGACTTTCCGCAACCGGAAGGACCTACGAGAACGACGAATTCCCTGTCCTTGATGTCGATGTTGACATTGTCGACGGCTTTGACATTGCCGTCATACACCTTGGTGATGTTCTTCAATTCAACTGTGGCCATAAAAACCCCCTGTTTATCTTATTGGCCTTCAGTGTACCCCCGACCTTGGGGGTTGTCAATGAAAAGGACCTTTCTGTTTACAAATCGTCACCGAAATGGGTTGGGAAAAGAAAATCCCCGGGTAGCCAAACCCCCGGGGATTGTACATTGGAGACGGTTCCCTTGTTTATGCTTCATCCTCGGCAAGGATTCTCACCCTGTCGGGACTGAAGTCAATGGAAACATCCTCTCCCTCCTTGAAGACCCGTTTCGAATGGGGATCGTCGATTTGCACCAGGACTTCACCGAATGGTGTGGAGACGAACGATTCCAGACTGTTGCCGAGATAGACGTTCATCCTTACCTTGCCGTCGATGTGCCCCTTTCCCTTTTCCTCCAATCTCAATGATTCGGGCCGTGCCATGAGCACCGCACTGTCTCCGACATTCACATTTGGAGCGGCTTGAGAGACTTTGACTTCCTTGCCTCCGAGGTCGCAGGACCAGTACTTTGTTTCCTTGGATCCAATCTTCACGGGAAAGAAGGCCGCCTTTCCCACGAATCCCGCCACGAATCGGCTGTCGGGTTGTTCGTAGATCTGTTCCGGAGCTCCGATTTGTCTGATGAAGCCATTCTTCATCACGATAACCCTATCCGAAAGGCTCATTGCCTCAACCCGGTCGTGGGTGACATAGATTGCCGTGATCCCAAGTGTCCTCTGGATACGTTTGATTTCTACCCGCATCTGTTCCCTCAACAGCGCATCGAGATTCGAAAGCGGTTCATCGAGCAATAGTACGGATGGAGTGACGATGAGGGACCTGGCCAAAGCCACCCGCTGCTGCTGTCCTCCGGACAACTTTCCCGGTGCACGGTCGCCATAGGTTGCCAAACCGACCAGATCGAGCGATTCATTCACCCGCTTCTTGATTTCATCGGTGGCGATTTTCCTGAGTTTGAGACCATAGGCCACATTGTCGAATACGCTCATATGGGGAAACAGTCCGTAACTTTGGAACATGGTGGCGGTATCGCGTTTGTTGGGAGGAAGCATGGTGACATCGGTATCCCCGATGAAGATCTTTCCATCGGTGGGTAGCTCGAATCCAGCGACCATACGCAATGTGGTGGTTTTTCCACAACCCGAAGGTCCCAACAGTGTCACCAACTCCCCAGGCTCCACTACGAACTCGGCTCCATTCACCGCTATGACGTCCGCCTTGCCTTTCACATCCTTGAACTTCTTCGTGACATTTTTCAATGTGACAGAAACACTTTTCTTTTCCATGTTGGTTCCTTTATCGAGTTGAGATGGTCTTCTGGGTCAATTTGTCATCCTTCACCAGCACTTGCAAAAGGCCGAACACACCCAGCACGATGATGATGAGCACGGTACAGAGTACACTTGCAAGACCGAAACGCAGGTTCTCCGAATAACTGAGTATCTTGATGGTGAGGTGATACCATTTTGCCGAGATGAGGAATATGATGGCACTTACCGCGGTCATCGAGCGAACGAAGGTGTACGACATGCTGGATATGAAGGCAGGACGTACCAGAGGCAGTACGATCGTTTTGAATACCGTCGGTACATCCGCTCCCAGATCTTGGGCGGCCTCTTCAATCGAAGGATCGATCTGGTGCAATGCGGTGATTCCGTTTTCCAGTCCGACAGGAAGTTCCCTGATCACATAGTTGATCACTATGATCGCTCCGGTACCCACCAACAGCAACGGCTGTTTGTTGAATGCGATGACGTATGCGATACCGATCAGGGTGCCGGGAATCGCATACGGAGTCATCATCAGTACTTCGAGAAGACGTTTTCCGGGGAATTTCTTTCTCACGATAAGCATTGCCGCAACCATGGCGATGAGCCCAGCCAATGGAGCCGAGATGAGCGCTAGCAATACCGTAGAGGTCAAGGAGTCCCAGCTGTCGGGTATCGCCTTCCAGTTCTCGAGTGTGAATGTGTAGTCGATTCCCCAGTTGCGGACGAAGCATCCGGCGATGATGGTCATGTAGAGCATCAGTATGAATCCGAGCACGGCCCATGTAAGGGTGCTGAGGATACGGCGCACAGGTGTTGTGGTGAGTTCGGTGAGGGTGGTCGAGGGTTTTCCCGTCACCGTCACGAAACTCTTCCTGCTGACCCAGAACCTTTGTACCATGAAAGCGGTAACCGTTGGCATCAGCAACATGAATGAAAGCACGGCTCCTCCTCCAAGGTCGTTCATCCTTCCTGTCACCATCATGTAGGCTTCAGTCGACAGTACCCGCAGGTTGCCTGCAAGCAACAGGGGGTTGGCGAAGTCGGCGAGCGAGTTGGTGAACACCAGCATCCATGCCGACAGTATCCCCGGTACCGTCAATGGGAAGGTGATTGACTTGAATGTTTGCCAACGGGTTGCCGATAGATCGAGTGAGGCATCCTCAACAGTGGAATCGATCTGTCGCAATACTCCACTGATGGTGAGGTACGCGATGGGGAACATGCTGATCGTCTGCACCAAGGTCAAGCCTCCAAGTCCGTAGATGGAGACGTTGCCCAAGTTCAGAAGCTGTTTGCTGATGAGTCCATTGTTCCCAAACAATAGGATGATGCTCAATGATAGGGAGAATGGCGGCGATATCACAGGCATGGTAGCCAAGGTCGTTACCAACTTCTTTTGCTTGAAAGAGGTTCGTTCAACAAGAAATGCGATCATGAATCCGATGATGGTCGATAGTGTCGCGGTCGAGACTCCCAAACGCAACGAACCCCAGAGTGCCACTATGTACGAAGGAGAGAATCCGGTTTTCCAGCGGTCTAGGGAGAACTGGTTGTTCCGGAAGAAGGAAAGCCGCAGGGCTTCGAACAACGGGAATGCAACGAAAATTCCCACGATGATGAACAGCCCAAGAACCATGAAGCCTGTCACGGGATCCCGGGTGAAGGTCACCACCCACGCGATTGCAAGGAATGCGATTGCGGCTCCGATGGCGAATATTCCCAGCAATCTCGCATATCCCGAAGCACCACTGGCGGGAACCAGTATCATGACGGCTCCGGAGGCTTCATAGCCGTTTTCGGCGATGATCGGGGCGAAGAACACCCGCACGTCGGTCAGGTCATTGTTGATGATCGCCGGATAACGGGCGGGTAGTTGCATCGCCTCAAGGTAATAGGCGCTTTCGAGCGCATTTGCGAATTCAGCCGATCGGCTGTATTGGGACCACAGTTGTTCCGCCGCCGGAGATCCTCCGGGGGAAGGAACGAATGTGAATCGATCCATATCGTATGCGAAGTACATCGCCTGTGAATCGGGTATGATCGAGGTGACGCTCTGCAACCATGTGGGGATATCGCTTTCGTCCTCTGGTGCGGTTTGTACGAACAGGCCCACCTCATTGTAGTTCCTCTCCTCTACATAGGAGACGAACGAGTCGTTGAGCGTGTTGTACATCCAAATGTCCGCGGCGATGAAAATCACCGCCACGAGACAGAATTGAATGATTCGTTTTTTCGTAAACATCTGCTATCCAATACAGCGTTGGGCTGTGGTCAAATATGTTTAGCGGTACTGACCGATCTCATTGGTCCATCTGTCGAGCAAGCGAGTCTTGTTGACAGTATCTCCATCCCAAGCGAAATCCTGATCGACGGTCTTGATCTCGTCGATGGAGAGGGCTTCGGGGTGTTTGACGGCACCTTTGGCCACAAGTACGACATACCACTCGGTGAACTTCTTCTGGGCAACTGGAGAAGAGATGATCCAGTCGTACAACTTCTTCGCATTGACCGCATCCTTTCCGCCTTTGACCAGGGACATCGAAGCCAATTCAAATCCGGTTCCTTCCGAAGGTGCGGCGATCTTGATGTTCGCACCGGCGTCCTTCAGCTTGACTTGGTCATGTGCGTAACCGAGTGCAACAGGGATCTCTCCGATCGCGACACTCTTTCCAGGTGCGGAACCACTTTTGGTGTACTGGTCGATGTTCTTGTCGAGCTTCTTCATGTAGTCGATCATCTGATCTTCGCCACCCTGGACATAGCGCATGGTGGTGAGGACGTTGTAGGCAGTACCGGAAGAGTTCGGGTTGGCCATTCTAACGAGCCCTTTATACTCGGGTTTGATCAGATCGGCCCAGCTTGTGGGAGGTTCGATACCCAATTCGGCCGCTCTGTCGAGGTTGGTCACTATCGTGAGGGGTCCCACGTAGAGTCCGATCCAGTAGTTTTCAGGATCACGGTATTGTGTTGGAGTATTGCCTGCGTAGCGGGAGACATAGGGAGTGGTGAGACCTTTGGTTTTGGCTGTGATGTGGTCGAGGCCAACTCCTCCAACCCAGATCGAAACCTGAGGATTGGCCGATTCGGCTTCGAGACGAGCAACAGCTTCTCCACCAGACAAGCGAACGAAGTTGACCTTGATCCCGGTCTCTTTCTCAAACAGTTCGAACAGAGCCGCGGCAAGAGGTTCTTCCAACGTGGTATAGGCACTTACGGTTCCTCCGGTTGCTGGAGCGGTGGCCGCAGGGGCTGCTGCTTCGGGAGCTGGAGCGGGTGCGGCTTCTCCACCGCCTTGGGCGAATGCCGCGGGAACGAGCATCGCCATGAACAACAATGCAATCAACAGTTTCTTCATGTTTTCCTCCTGGAAATGTGATTTTCACTGCCCATATTCTCTCCCGAATGGTTCTCCGATGCAATAGTAAAAACACATAAAGTATAAAACCTCATCATTTGAAACATGGAGATTGCTCTTGCCAGATATGTAAGTTTTGGCTATGATGCTTGTGTTGCCTGCGACTGTCGTATAACGGCTATTACCCGAGCTTCCCAAGCTCGTGACGGGGGTTCGACTCCCCTCAGTCGCTTAACCGTACACTGG
>CAYZJV010000024.1:0-37287 GCA_964478945.1 uncultured Spirochaetaceae bacterium
GTTCTTCTTCCATCCAGACTGTAACTGTCGGCTTCGGAATTTGACCGAATCTGCTCTCTCGAGCTCGCGGGCTCACGACACTGTCGTCTACCGCCGGTAAGGAATCACACCTAACCCTGAAGAACCAATTTTCTATTTCAATGAAAAAATAACGACAAACCTATGAAAGTGTCAATAGGCATCACTTCTCCATAATCTCCTTGATATATGGTCCAAGCTCCATTTCGGCATAAGAGGTACCGGGACGCACCACAGGATACAAGGCTTCCTGCCTATCGGTCACCACCTCAAGCAGGGCAGGCCCATCCGAAGCGACAAATTCTCCTAGGGCTTCATCAAGTGCTTCACGGTCCACCACTCGCTTCGTCCATCGGAACCTACATATCTTGGCCATCTCGGAAAAATCGACATCCTCGGGTCTGATCGTGGCCGAGTGTCTGCCGCCATACGCGGCATCCTCAAGATTATGCACCATCCCATCGCAATGGTTGTTCAGCAGCAACACCTTGATCGGAAATTTGTTGGTGCCGATCGTATGCAACTCTCCCATGTTCATTCTGAAGCTGCCATCACCATCGATCACAAACACCGACGCATCGGGATTCGCGATATGGGCACCGACTGCAATCGGCATACCCGCTCCCATTGTACCAAAACTGCCTTGGGTCAAAAATGATTTGGGTTGCCGGGAACGGATGTATTGGGCTGCCAGAAGCTGATGATTCCCCACTCCGGTGGTAACGATCACCTTCTCGGGAAGCAGCTTGTTCAAACGATCGAGCACCTCCGCCTGCTGGATTGCCGGCGAGGTGCGGTTGTATGCCAAGGGCCAGGTACGCTTCAGCTTTTGTGCATGTTTCTTCCAGTCGTCGATCGACAACGATATGCCATGTTCTTCGGCATAGTCGGACAAATCGTCGAGCACCGTGGCGGCATCTCCGATGAAGGAGAACTTGGGTTTCCTCTCATGTCGAATCTGGTGGATCTTCTCAGTATGGATGTCCACAAAGGCAATGGTCGCATGGATCGCGAACCCGACCTTCTCGGCAACCCTGTCGTCCCACCGCACTCCAATGGCAAAGAAAAAGTCGTTTTCCTGAATGATCTTGTTGGCATACGGAGTACCGAACATACCCAGCATACCAAGGTCAGTATCCCCATGTTCATCGACCACGCCCTTCGCCATAAGGGTATTCACCGAAGGGATGCCGAACAAGGCGTTGAATCGTCTGATGGCGCGACTTCCATGGGCATTGTTCAATCCACCACCCAAATAAAGCAAAGGATGTTCCGATTCCTGCAACAGCTCGAAGAACTTCCTGCACTGTGCATGGGAGAGATGGTTTTCCTGTTCATATACCGTACTGAAATGATTGAAGTCCAAAGCTTCGTATTTCGCCGACTTCTGCTGCAGGTTGATCGGCATGTCGATGACCACCGGACCCGGTTTTCCCGACTTTGCGATGTAATACGCATTTTTCACCACAGATTCGATGCTGGTGATCGCATTGATGGAGAAGACCCGTTTCGCAGTCGGTCCAAAGACCGAAGCCACATCGATGTGCTGGAACGAATCGGTACCCAACTTGTGTTCGGGGACCTGCCCTGCAATCACGATGAGGGGAATGCTGTCCGAGTAGGAGTCCGCTACCGCGGTGAGGGCATTGGTGATCGCCGGACCGGAAGTCACAATCGCGATACCCACCTTTTCACTCGATCGGGAATATCCTGCGGCACTGAATGCTGCACATTGTTCGTTCGCATTCACCACGATATCTATGGTGCTCTTGCCAAGTTCATCCATGACCGGCAGGATCGCCGCTCCGGTATACCCGAAGATCGTGGAGACACCCAAATCCTCGAGGCTCCGAACCAAGATCTCAGCCCCGGTGAGCAACGTCTCATCCATCATTCTGGTTTCCATAAGCCCTCCACAATTCAAACGGATTATTGTACGCGCATGGTAGTACAGGAATTTTGTCATGGTCAACTGCCATCTTTCATTAATGCCGCATGTTCCTAGGCAGTTTTCCATTATAAAGAGACTGCGAGCGATTGACTTGTGAACCAACCGCCCGTAGACTTTTCTTACCGACATGTGTCACCAGAATCGCAAATGGAAAAGGACGCGTGTGCAGATGGATGTATCGATAGGAGCGAGATGGGAACAGACAGTACTCTCACATGATTCGAATCAGGGAGTACTGCTCAAGGTCTTGCAGAAGAACCTCCACATCGTCATGGATCCTTGTCGGGTCGGCGGAAAATTCGGACGCCACGAAATCAATGATTTCCTTGACGGTCTTCGGCGAAGCCAAGTACTGCCATACCACAGAGGCTGTGGTGTTGAACCCATAATAGACCCCCGTCTCGGGATTCAAGGCAACCGCTTCGCCATCCACAGTATTCCACACCACTTGGTCATTCCTCACATATCGTGCACCATCTCCAGCCATAACCGAAGCATAGTACCACCTCAGCAGACTGTCAACGAAACCTTGCAATCATGGAGGAGGTGAAATGCAGTGCCTGTCTTAGGCGAAGGATTGAAAAACATTCCCACAGCCGCCGTTCCTTGGATACTGCTTTGCCTAACCGACTTGCGCCTACGATTGTTGCCCCATTGTTGCAATCGAAAATTTCTCGATCCTCGCACGAGGTACCACATCCATTGTGGACACATGAATGCCAGCGACATGCATTGCATCGACAAAGTGGTGAGATCCGTTGCAATCGCCGCCACCCATCCACTTGTTTTCAACTTCTCTTGCCTGAGAAAAGCTTTGGTGATCAGAATGCTCCTTTCCGCCAAAGGAATTTCATCACATATCACCTATGGAGTTGCCGAGGAGAGACATGAACCTCGTTTCCATGCTTGGGTAACCGCAATTCTACCGAACGGGTATCATCTGGCGATCGATCCAACAAATCTATACGGAAAATATTCCACGCTACATCCGCATGTTGGGGAGGAGGAATGACCAATCCACTGGAGTCCCTTTGCCTACAACTTGCCCACCATTGCGCGATGTCCCGCAACCTTCCCTACAAAGTCGACACCACATTGTGGAAAGCACAAGAGCTGGACATCAAAGTCGATACGAGTACGCTCCTACGCTATGCCCAGAGGCACAAGGTCCTCAACACGGTACTTGCACCAATCCCATCGACGAACGGGCTCGAGAACTTCAAGCGACAGGCGGCGCTGGAAGAGGGTGCGAAATCACTCATGCTCGTACAGTGGCAAGCTGTCCATCGGAAGTTGAATCAACTGAAAATTCCAAGTCTCGTGTTCAAAGGACCAGCCTTATCGCTGCAACTGTATGGCAATCCCTACACAAGGGAATACACCGATCTGGATATCCTGGTGCGGTTCGCCAGATGGAAGGAGATAGTCGAAGGATTGGAAGTACTCGGATGGATCCCAAAAGAATTCAGCATTCCCATGGAGATCGCCGGAGGGAGCCATCACGTAGTGTTCGTGAACCCATATTGCCCATTCAGACTTGAAGTACACCGCCACCTCGACACAACGGAACACCACACAGACGATGAAATGGAACAAGTCTTCACCCATATGAAGTTCTACACATGGAATGGCATCGAATTGCCGACCCTCTCCGCACTCGACCATTTTGAACTGATATTGGATCATGGAACGAAGCATATCTGGACCCTGATGCATTGGCTACTCGATGGAGCGAGCATGTTGAGCTTCACCGATGCGGCTCTTCATGAAGCACTCTTCCGAAAGATGGAAAAGAGACGCAGGCTACTTCAACTACAGCTCATGATCCGCCTTGTGACATCATTGTTTCCTATCGAGATTCCGAAAGCTTACCAAACCACCTATCGAAATCACAGGGCACAGGTCGACCGTCTCGCTCTCCACTGTAAAGAGCGTCTTATCGGAGGAGGTACTTCAGCTCCTTCCATATCCCACATTCTTTACGATACCTACTTCTTCAGAATGTCGTTCGCAACCACTTTACAGGACAAACTGGAAGTGGGATTGAGCCTATGGCGAATTCCCCAGCAGGATATCGAGAAGCTCAAGCTACCTTGTTTCCTGTACTGGTTACACTACCCTCTACGACCATTTTTCGTATTGGGGAGAAGGATCCGCCGGAAGATACATAAGGATATCGCATGATGAAACCACTGGTGATCTGCATGATCTTGCTTCTCACGCTGTCCACCACCTCATGTCCCTCCCATCAGGACGATATGATCCCCTCACCACCGTACGAACGGGATGGCTCCACACTGCTGCAAATGAAATCCTTCATCTACCTTATAGGAGGTACAGGAGATGGAGGCACTCGGGTTCTCAGAAAATCGGCATCATGGGAAAACCTGGAGGAAACAGAATGGGTCGAATGCAACGAGCTCCCCTATCCCAAGGCCTTCGGCGCAGTGTTCACAGCAGGGAATAGAATATATGTGGTGGGTGGAGAAGACGGTGAAGGAAATCCTACATCCACCATTCTTCATGCCTATGTGTTCGAGGACGGAACCATTGGTACCTGGAGTTCGTTCGGGAGCCGCCTACCCTATCCATTGTCGAGGATGGGATACACATTCCATGATGGGAGGATTTTCCTTTTCGGTGGTATTGGAAGTGACGGTATACCTACCAATACGATCCTTCATGCAAGGATAGCACCCGACACACGGGTGGGATCATGGTATGAAAGTAATCAGACTCTGCACACGCCGGTGGAATGGACCTCTGCACTGGTTGTATCAACAGATGAGCAACCCCTCATCGTTGTGGCTGGTGGCACCGAAGCTACTGGAAAACACTCGACACACACCACCTTGTTTGATTTGCATCCTCATGGAGCACTCACACTCCATGGACACGTCATGAGTCCGATTGGGCTCTCTTCACCGATCCTCGCTCCAACGGAGGATGGATTTTCACTCATGGGAGGAATCAAAGAAGACGGAACCATCAACTCGACACATCATACCTATTCCTTTGGAACAGGTGGCTGGGAATCTGATCAAACCGGTCTTCCCGCTATCGAAAATCATGCCCTTACAATCGAGGGAACCCTTTGTGCGGTCTCCGGAGAGGGAAGGATGATCGGAATCTTCAAAGGAATTACCGCTCCGACACTTCCAAAGAGCTTCCCTGGTTCCGGATTGATTCCCTCCGATACAACTCCAATTGTCTTTGGTGAACACGGATCGACAATCTCGCAGAGCGAAGATGGAATCCACTGGGAACCGATCGGATCCATAGATACTTCCAAATTACTCTACTTCAAATCCGAATCGAGTGATCGAATCTCCCATTGCAGTTCAAGCGAGTACACGCTCGTCCCCTATGGTTTCATGGTGAATCTCAAAGGGTATTTACCCATACAAGACGAAGAATCCGATCCTTTCACCGATATCGGCACAACCGACTCGACAGTCTGGTATGGTTTCGGGGTTTCCGATTCCTCAAGAATTGAACTATCATGGAAGGATTATACGACCCATCCGTTATACTACGATGGAATCGTAGAAAACTCATTACGGGAAATCGACCTGTACAACGAAGTACTCGATGGGGAAGGTCTTCCAATCAGAGAGCGAACCGGGGCTTCGGCAACTCCAGTATATTTCACACTCCCACAAGGTCAGTATCTGATCAAGCTCGATTTTTCCACAGGCTCCAACGCAGCGATCAGGTTGCGGAGATTGTGAAGCAAAGGCATGATAGTAAAAGACAATAAAGACAGGTAGTAATATTCACATATACGTATCAGTAGGTAGCAACGTAATGACAATTATACCTATGTCATCACTTATGATTATATATTGAATCTAAAATACAAGATGAATATGGTATGGATTTCGTAACAAAATATTTGCAATCGGTTCGAATATTCCTATTACAATCTATATAAAATTTTTCAATTTATAGTATTAATCAATCATAAAATTGTTCCATACAGATCGAATGAATTACTCTTGCGTATCACTATGCAATCTCTGTTGGCAACATGGAAACCCATACCAAATGGTAATTCTTATGCGAATCCACCACTTTAGCTACTTGACTTGTGACATGTGCAAGGGTAGCATTTGCCTACCAATGAAGTACAAATTCCTACCGCTCGGCGGGAGAAGGGGGTATGTATGGATCAAGGGGAACCCACACCACACACACAAGAGGATCCGCACGGAGAATTGACGCCACGGGACTACCAAAAGCCCTCGGTGGTACCACTCGGCTCGCTCGCCGAGATGACCTGGACCTACAGCGTGGAAGCTGAGGAATGGACCTGGTGAGGAGGCGACCATGAAACATCTGATGCTCATGGGGGCCGTCCTTCTCCTGCTGCTCGGCGGATGCGAGGCGACAATCGGAGGGACGGATGGGTATGCGGTGGAGGCCATCGTATTTTCCGAAGACGGGAGCAGAGGCAGTCGGGAGGGCACACCCGAACGGCTGGTGGTGGTGAAGGTCTTTGACCAGGACACACGAGAACACATCCCGGCCGACGATGACGGCAGCGGTGCGTACGATCTGTTCGGCAGGGGCGAATGGGTCACCAGGCTGACACTGGACGGAGGCTACTGGAGAGGTACGGTGGTGCTCGACCCGGCAATCTCGCTGGAGGGGAGAACGCTCGCGTTCCTGCTGTTGGGGTATCCCGACATCACGAGCGAACAGATCAGCCGATCGGGAACCGGTTCACCCTCGGGCAGCTCGGTGACCATCACCACAGGCGAAGGATTCGAAACGGGGACAGCGGGAGTCTTCGGACATGGAGGAATCAACATCGGTCCCGCAGGTGGCTATATCGCCCACCAGAATGCCAGTTATGTAGATGCGGTAAACACCTATCAGAATGGATGGCGTTACCTTGAAGTCGCACCGGAGGATATCGGAAGCTACATATTCGCTTTTTATATCTCCGGAGGATCTTCTGCTGAGGTTGGAACCAACAGCCACCTTGGGGCAGGAGCTTCCAACACCACTGCTTTGGTAGGCACCATGGATCCCGCCTATACCACAACTGGCGGGGGAACAACCACGACCGAGTTCGCTGCGAAGAAATGTTCCGATTATACGTATAACGGATATGGTGATTGGTTCCTTCCCTCAAAGGACGACATGGGAGTCATCTACAATAATTTGATGCAAAACAGCTTGGGAGGGTTCTCTTCATTGGCATACTGGACCTCCACGGAATACAGCAAACTCTATGTCTATTATAGATATCGCACAGGTACGGAAGGAACATACCATAGGGAACAAGACCATCTCGTGCGGGCGGCACGCACGTTCTAACGGGAAAGTGTGTGCACACCGGTAAGACCGGACAGTTCGGCAGCTTTCTCCCGAAGGACTTGGCCGAGTGTATCGGAACCATCCGAAGCATGGGTGGCGATGAGGTTCACGAACACCGAACCGGCCACCACCGCATGGACATGGGGTCCCAAGGCATGGGCCTGGTGTCCATTTCTAATACCGAATCCACCAAGTACCTTCGATGTTCCACGTATGCTGTCGAGGAAACGGATCGTATCTTCCCCGATCACCGTCTCGCTTCCCGTGATACCCGAACGCAAGGCCGCATACACATATGGACGAGCCAGATGTGTCATCCTTTGGATCCTCTCTTGTGTCATAGAAGGGGCAGCCACAGGAACAGAGAACATGCCATTGGCCTTGCACGCTTCATCCAATCCCTCGTCATGATCGAAGGGAAGATCGGGTACGATCAAGCCTTTCACATGTGCGTTGGCCATCATCTCCACGAATTTTCCAATACCCCTACGATAGGCAAGATTGCCATAGGTCATCACGAATACCGGTATGTCCGTATAGGTGGTACCCAGATGTTGGAGAAACGCAAGACTGTCCTGTACTGTGTAGCCTCTTGCGAGTACCTCCGAACAGGCTTTCTGTATAGCCGTTCCGTCGGCACTCGGATCGCTGAACGGAAGCTGCACCTCAAGATACGAGACTCCTCCCGCCACCAGGGAATCGGCGACCACCGCAGCCATCTGGTCATCGGGATAGCCTGCGACCAGATGGGCCATCACACGTATCGGTCCTTTCATCAACAACCTCCCTCGTCCAGCAATCGCAACTCGTCGGTCAGGAACTGTCTCCACTCGTCTTTTCTGAACCTCGGAGAAGTGATGAAGATATCCTTCTCCCCCCTTCCCGACATGTTCACCACTATCGCAGGATCATCCTTGTCCATCTCCCTGGCCATCCTCATTGCAACCGCTCCCGCATGGGCACTTTCCAAGGCGAACATCACCCCTTCATTCCTTGCGAAGAACTTCACCGCTTCAAGCGCCTCTTCATCGGTTGCGCTGGTGAATGCGATCCTACCCGAAAGACCGAGTGCTGCCAATTGTGGACCGATCCCGGGGTAATCGAGTCCAGCACTGATCGAATGCGTGGGAGCTACCTGTCCATCGGCATCAACGAGAAATCGACTCTTGTACCCGTGAATGATTCCCTCATATGCATCTTCGGAGGACATTCGTACCGCATGTTCACCTAGCGAGGTACCTATACCCCCCGCTTCGGCTCCCACCAGCCGTACCGGTCCGTCGAGGAATGCATGAAAGAATCCTATCGCATTGGAGCCACCACCAACACAGGCCACCAAGGTTCCCGCTTCGATGTTCTTATCGATCAGCTGGGCTTTCAGTTCACGTCCGATAACCGATTGGAAGGTCCTCACGATATCGGGGAAAGGCGCGGGACCGAGAGCGGAACCGATGAGATAGTGGGTATCGGTGAAGTTGGTCGCCCAATCGCGCATCGCTTCATTGATCGCATCCTTCAAGGTCTTCGAACCGGTATGCACGGGAACCACCTTCGCTCCATAAAGCTCCATTCCCGCCACGTTCGGTTGCTGGCGCATCACATCCACCGCACCCATGTACACCACGCATTCCATTCCCAGCTTCGCACATGCCGCGGCAACGGCGATGCCATGTTGACCGGCCCCCGTCTCTGCGATGATCCGCTTCTTACCCATACGTTTCGCCAAGAGCACCTGTCCCAACGCGTTGTTGATCTTATGGGCTCCGGTGTGTGCCAATCCCTCCAGCTTGATATAGAGCGGAGGTCCTCCAAGTTCCCGTGTTGCCCGTTTTGCATACATCAGAGGAGTCGGTCTACCGACGAAATCCTGCTGTAGAGAGAGCAACTCCCTATTGAAGGCTACATCTTCCTGCAACTCTTCGAACTGCTGTCGCAACTCATCCAAAGGTCTTCTCAGTATCTCGGCCACATACGAACCACCGAACCGATCGAAATAGCCATCAGAATCCACGATGCACCTCCTTGAAAAACTGTTCTAGCAAAGCATGGTCCTTCTTCCCTGGAGTCGATTCGAGTCTACTCGATACATCGATAAGTTCAGGAGTATGGGAATCCAGTAGAGAAGCTATGGTATCGGGGCCAAGTCCTCCCGCCAACCAAGGATTACCATATCCTTCGATCTTCTCCAACACCTCCCGCTGTATCATTTGTCCTGTCCCCCCACTTTTTCCGTTAAGCTTGGTATCGCACAGGACTCTGGGTTCTCCTTCTTGCAGGAGTGATTTCAAGATTGCAAGATCTTCTTCTGAATCAATTCCGATGGCACCATAACGTCCTATACCTTCATCAGAAAACATCTTGTCCAATCTAGAGATCATCAATTGTGCCTGTTGCCCATGACATTGCAATGCATCCAACACTCCCTCCCTGGCAAGTCGTATGGCTTGATGTGCATCTTCACTCTCCAATTCGGTCACCACACCCACCATCAAGGGAGCGCTGGGAACCGTGCGTATTGTTCTTACGATGGAACGGACAGTTGAAACGTCTACACGACGCGGACTTTCTGCAAAGATGAAACCCAATAGGGAAGCCCCGTGCGAAGCGGCTGCTTCGGCATCCATCGTATTGGTGATTCCACATACCTTCACCAGCGGACCTCGTTGCAACTGCCTGCGCTTCGCAACCTCTTTCCAAAACCGTCCACTACGATTGGGAGTGGCATCTCGGAACGCATCTACGTAGGCTTGTGCCCGTTCGGGATTCCTCGCAACCGATTCTCCGATCAGCATGCCATCGTACCCTAGCGAACGAGCATAGACGCACGCTTGGGAGGAGTCGGCTCCCGATTCGTATATGGCCTTGCAGGGCAAAGAATCCCGCATTGCAGCCGGTAGCAAAGGATCTATTGAGAATGTACGCAAGTTCCTGCTGTTGACTCCCGCCACCGCCGGCCCATCATGCAACACGGCTTTGAGTTTCTTTCCATCCTCTTCATTATGAATTTCCACAAATGGTGTCATTCCCAGTTGCCTGCAGCGTACAGCCATGAGTCGCAACCGTTCCTCAGTCAGAATCCTGGCGATCAGAAGCACCGCATCGGCACCGCAATGGAACGACACGTCGATCTCATCCTCATGGGTGAGAAAATCCTTCCTCAGTAGAGCCACATCATGGACATTCCTACCTACGCGTACCAAATCCGCAAGGGAGCCTTTGAAGTACCGATTCTCGGTAAGGATGGAAATTCCCTTTGCATGAGCATCCCTGTACTTGTGGGCAAGATCCACCGGATCGAGATTCAACGCGATATCCCCCTTCGAGGGACTGGCCCGCTTGATCTCCAACACCAGACCCGGATGCTTGAGAAATTGCACCAGCGGTCGGCTGCGAATGGTGGGTACACGGGTACCGAAGGTCGGTCCCAACCGACGGTAATCGTCTTCCTTCGCGGCAACTATCTGTGCAAGGATATCACCCATTGGTTGCCTCCCGGACTTCCGCTATCTTGTTCAGTACCGATCCATCCGAGAGGGCTTTTCTTGCAAGATCATAACCCATGGTGAAATCTTTCGCATGACCGGCAACATAGAGCGCCGCCGCAGTATTCAAGGCTACCGCGTCGCCCAGCGATCTTCTGCCGTGTCCTTCAAGCAGATCCAAGGCCAAGCGGGCATTCTCTTTCGCCGAACCCCCATCCAGCGAGTCACCATCTTCCGCAAGGATTCCCAAATCCTTTGGATCGACGATATATCGAAGGACATGATGTGATTCATCGATTTCAACCACCTCATTTGGTGCATTGGGAGAAAATTCGTCGTAGCCATCTTCACTATGGACCACCAATACCCGCTTCGCACCCAACATATGGGCGGCCTCGGCAACCGGGAGCAGGAGGCTGTGGTCATATACGCCCAAGACCAAATGTGTGGCACCGGCAGGATTGGATAGTGGTCCCACCAGATTCATGATGGTCTTCACACCCAGCAACCTCCTTACCGGAGCGGCGAAGCGCATCGCACTATGATAGACGGGAGCATAGAGAAATCCAAAACCGGTGTTGCGTATGATATATGCCGTCCTCTCGGCCGAGAGATCTATCTTGAATCCAAGGGCCTCATAGAAGTCGGCCGATCCCGAGAGACTCGAAACAGCCCTATTGCCATGTTTGGCGATCATCACACCACAGGCTGCGGCAACCAACGCCGCCATGGAACTGATGTTGAAGCTCCCTTTCCCATCACCTCCGGTCCCCACGATATCGACAAGCTTCCCTGTGATCGGAACCGGAGTCTTTTTCTTGCCAAGCACCGCTGCGCATCCGGCGATTTCGCCTGCTGAGGGCCCTTTCACCGAAAGAGCGGTGAGGATCGCCGAGGTTTGGCGTTCATCAAGCACCCCATCGGTGAGATCCTGCATGAACAGCTCCGCTACAGAGCGATCCATATCTTTTCCTGCCATGATCTCCTTCAGTACCACTTTGAATGGGAAAGGTTCCCTTCTGTAGGAGAGAAAGGCCTTGAAGACCGCTTCTCCTTCATTCGAAGCGATGGATTCGGGGTGGAATTGCACCCCTTCGAGCACCATATCCTTATGCCGGATACCCATGATATCGCCATCGGATGCCCGGGCAGACACTTCGAAAACAGCCGGTAGGGCAGATTCCTCGACCACCAGACTATGGTATCTGGTGAAGATCGATGTCCCCGAAAGGGTACGAAATACACCCTTTCCATCGATTTCGATGGATTCGGCGATCCCATGCTTGATATACTTCGCCCCTACGATCTTCCCACCGAAGGCATGTGCGATCGCCTGCATGCCAAGGCACACGCCGAGGATAGGGATTTTCCCTGCGAATTCACGAACCACCTCTTCGCTGATTCCCGCATCCTCAGGCCGTCCGGGGCCGGGAGAGATGATGATGTGGGAGATGTCCATTTCCTTCATTTGACCGATAGTCACCGCATCGTTGCGGATCACACGGATCTCACCATCGTACAATCTGGCGATCGCCTGACTAATGTTGTAGGTGAAGCTGTCGTAATTGTCTATGATCACGATCATACCACGCCCTCCTCGAGGACGCTGCGCAGTGCGCCCAACTTTTCCTCTGTCTCTATCCATTCACGAGAGGCTTCCGAAGCATGCACGATACCTGCTCCCGCCTGCAGTATCCATCGCGTGCCCTTCTTCATGGCACAACGAATCGAAATACAGAAATCGAGATCTCCATCTGGTTCGAGATACCCCACCGCACCACCATAGAAACTCCTCACTTGTCGTTCGATCTTCGACACACGTTGGATCGCCTCGATCTTGGGAGCTCCGGATACGGTACCCGCGGGAAACGATGCACGCAACACATCGATGGGGTCGGTGGTGTGGGGATCGATTTGCCCCACCACATCACTCACGATATGCATCACATGGCTGAAGTGTTCCACATCCATGGAACGGGCCACTCGAACCGAACCGGGCATGCATACCCTTCCAAGGTCATTTCTCGCCAGGTCCACGAGCATCAGATGCTCGGCCCTCTCCTTGGGGTCATCCAAAAGCTCCTTGCGCAACAACTCATCTTCGTCCTTATCGTTCCCGCGTCTTCGAGTCCCTGCGATCGGTCTGATGGAGGCAACGCCATCACGCACACGGACAATACTTTCGGGAGATGCACCCACCAATTGGAACGTACCGAAATCGATAAGGAAGAGATAGGGGGAGGGATTCTTTGAACGTAACCTGCGGTACACCCCCAGCGCCGGTTCCGAGGATTCGATTTCCAATCTACGTGAAAGCACCGCCTGCAGCAGATTTCCTTCCACGATGTTCCGCTTTATCTCAGCCACTCCCTCGAGAAATGCATTCCTTGAAGCCTCCACATTGGTCACCACCCTCGCATGCGATGGTGCTCGCGGTGGTGAGAGATAGGAGAAGTCCAAGTCCTCCAGCCTCTTCAAGATGGTTCCCACAGCCTCATCGAGATCAATGGTGTGTTCTTCATAATTCATTCCGAAGAGATGGATGGTATCGGTGAAATGGTCGAACACCAAATAGATATGACCAACCACGAACATGGCCTCCGGTATGTGCAGATCATCCTCTTGGTCACCCATCCTGATGGTGTCGCAACGCCTGCAGAATTCATAACCGAGATACCCGATACCTGCTCCAGGAAGTGGAATACCATCTGGTGGCAATGGATTTTGATGGGCAATTCTCGACAGTGCCGATAAAATATCCTGATCATCGGTTGGATACACCACTTGATCGATTGCCAAGGAAACCTTCTCAACCTCCTGGATTATCCTGAAAGCCTCCTGCAACAGAAGTATGGAGTATCTGTCCTTCCCGTGGGTGAACGAGGCGGATTCGAGTATTGCGACAGCTCCCAATTTGTTTGCTAGTGAAAATGGGGTGAATCGTTCTCCGGAGAGACTTCTCATCACCATATCGGTTCGTTTCGCTTCCATTCGTTCCCTTCCATGTTTCTATAAATAGTAACGGCAGTATAGAAACACATCCTGTTCTTGTCAATAGAAACAGCTGGATAATTTTCAATGGACTATGGCAACAGGGAATCATCCTTATGAAGAAAATCGAAGGAAGAGAAATTTAATAGAATCCTTTTCCTGGAATGAGGTGGCGCACTCCGCCTTTGGGGTTTTCGACATCGCCTGTACGTCGAGGTATGAGGTGGATATGGCAGTGGAACACCGATTGCCCGGCGGCTTGTCCCACATTCACACCGATGTTGAACCCTTCGACCGAAGGATCCTCTTGCGATATTTCATTCTTGAGCAACAACAACAATTCGTGACATGCCGACAACTCATCCTCGGTCAGTTCAAAGAAACTCGCCACATGTCGCCTGGGAATGATCAACGTGTGCAACGGTGTGACCGGAAACCCGTCCCTCATCGCGTAAGCCAAAGGCTTGCTGATGATCATCAATGATTTATCGACGTGGCAAAACAGACAAGATTCATCAGATTTCATCCGACTCTTCCCCTGCCTGCTCGTTTGGCCGAGAGCAAGGCCTCATCGGCATAAGAGAACAACGTATTACGTGTCTCGCCATGCTCGGGACAATGGGCTATTCCGAGGGTAATCGAAATTGGTCCAAGGGAAGAGCCTTGGTAGGGAAGCGCGAGTCCTGCGACTCCTTTACAGAGCTTCTCGGCCAAGGCACGTACCGTATCGAGATGCGGATCGTTGGTGATGACAGCGAATTCATCCCCTCCGATGCGGCAGGCGATCGCATCGAACGGTTTCCTGTTCTTCAAGTATCGTGCGAATTCCCGCAATACCAAATCCCCTGCAGGATGACCATGGGTATCGTTCAAACCCTTGAAATAGTCGATATCGATGAGAATGAGTCCAAATCCATCCGTAGTATCCTTCAATCCGGAAAGCTTCTGTTCCAACACCACTTCGAAATACCTGCGGTTCGGTAGACCGGTCAACGCATCGGTGATGGCGAATCCCCGCAGTTGCTCCACCCTACTTTCCAACAGTTGGTTGGTTACGATGCCCAACACCGAAGCCACGAATACGAAGAGGAGGAAACTTGCACAGTTCAAGGGCCTGAGGGAGGGAAAGAGTGAGACCACACCAACCAACAGGACAAATTGTACTGAGGCAATGAGAACAGTCGCCAAGCGCGAAAGAAATAAACTCGACAAGGTGATGGTGAAGACCACATACAGCAAAGGAAACAGGTCTCCCTGCCCAACTGATGGATCGAACAACAGCGAGCCCCAGGCCCCGAGCATCGGTAGTGCAACCACGATTGTCGCGGGGATGAGGTACTGCCCCTTCTCCAACAACCAAAGCGATATTCCCAGCAGCAACAACATGGGAATCACCATCGCAAGGTACAGAATTCTTCTGTCGCTTCCCGGAGGATTGTCGATCAGAACAACCACCAAAATGATGGTGGTGAGTACACCGAGAATTATCAGCACCCATCTAAGCAATGAGGATTGGGTATCTTTCTTAGCAAATACTGTCAAGATTACTCCTGTTTCAGTAATTCTATCACGTCAAGTATCTGCGTGATAGTCTCATTGGAAGAAATCAAGGGATATCGCAACCAAGTTGGTGGGAAAGTACGGTGTCCCAAACCAATAAATGTTGCATGTTGCATTTGCAACTGAAATCTTTCACCATACGCCTTATAATTCCTACATGGGACACCATGATCGAATTCAGGTTTTCCTTACCTTTGATTGTGCCTTAATTACAATATCTTATCGAATATATATTTGAAAGGAGTTACTATGAGTATGTTTTGTTACCAATGCCAAGAGACCGCCCGCAATACAGGCTGTACCGTGAAGGGAGTCTGTGGAAAAAATGAAGAGGTCTCGAATATTCAAGACCTGCTGATCTATGTGACCAAGGGAATTTCCCAGATCGTGGTCACCCACGGTATCGAGGCCTCTTCGATTCCGGAAGTGAACCACAATCTGTTCACCAGTCTTTTCATGACCATCACAAATGCCAACTTCGACGACGCGGCCATCGAGAAGCAGATCGTGAAGATGCTCGAGCTGCGTGACAAGCTTGCGGAAGGCAAGGATATGTCGGGCATGCACGATGCGGCGACCTTCACCGTCACCGGACACGATCAGATGGTGAAGAAGAGTGGGAGTCCCGAAGTGGGAATCCTTGCCACCGAGAATGAGGACGTGCGTTCCTTGCGTGAGTTGATCACCTATGGGCTGAAGGGTATGGCCGCCTATGGCGAACATGCGTTGAATATCGGAAAGGAAGACCAGGACATATACACGTTCATGTATGAGGCACTCGCCGCATCTCTGGACGATAGCCTTGGTGCCGACGAACTGGTCGCACTCACATTGAAGACCGGAGAATACGGGGTGAAGGCGATGGCCCTCCTTGATGAGGCCAATACCTCCAAGTACGGCAATCCCGAAATCACCGAAGTGAATATCGGAGTCAGGAGCAATCCCGCGATCCTCATCAGCGGTCATGACCTTGTCGATATGGAGATGTTGCTCGAGCAGACCAAGGGTACTGGTGTCGATGTGTATACCCATGGTGAGATGCTGCCCGCCAACTATTACCCCGCATTCAAGAAATACGACCACTTTGTCGGCAACTATGGAAACGCATGGTGGAAGCAGACCACCGAATTCGTATCCTTCAAAGGACCCATCCTGTTCACCACCAACTGCATCGTGCCTCCGAGATCCGAAGAGGTGAGAAGCCGCATCTACACCACCGGAGCATCGGGTTTCCCCGGTTGCACCCATATCGTTGCGGACAAGAATGGGAAGAAGGATTTCTCGGCAATCATCGAGCATGCCAAGAAGCTTGGTGCTCCCGAAGAAATTGAGAAGGGTTCAATTGTGGGAGGCTTCGCGCACAACCAGGTGCTTGCACTCGCCGACAAGGTCGTCGATGCGGTCAAATCCGGCGCGATCAGGAAGTTCTTCGTCATGGCAGGTTGTGACGGCAGGATGAAATCCCGCGAATATTACACCGAGTTCGCCGAAAAGTTGCCCACGGACACGGTGATCCTCACCGCAGGCTGTGCCAAATTCCGGTACAACAAGCTCAATCTCGGCGATATCGGTGGAATCCCCAGGGTACTTGATGCGGGACAGTGCAACGACTCCTATTCGCTCGCGGTCATCGCACTCAAGCTCAAGGAGGTGTTCGGACTCGATGACGTGAACAAGCTTCCGATCGCCTACAACATCGCATGGTACGAGCAAAAGGCAGTCATCGTTTTGCTGGCTTTGCTCTACCTGGGAGTGAAGAATATCCATCTTGGTCCCACACTACCCGGTTTCCTCTCCCCAAATGTAGCCAATGTACTGGTCGACAAGTTTGGAATCGCTGGAATCGGTGACGTCGACGAAGATATCCAGCTCTTCATGGCCAACTGATACTTGACCAAATCAATCCAACGGGTCGGCGGTTTGTTCCGCTGGCCCGTTTCTTTCTTCTGTGCTAAGGTGCGTCATGCCCAACACACAAGATTGCCCACTTTGTGGCCGTCAGGAAGTTCCTCTCGAATCGATCATGCACCGTGATTTCGGTTTCTGTCCCACATGCAAGGGGATTTTTGTCGCTAGAGCGTTCCTTCCTTCCAGAGAAGAGGAATTGGCCATCTATGGAATGCATGACAACGATGTGGAGGATCTTGGGTACAGGAACTTCGTTCGGCCATTGGTGGAGTTGATCTCATCGCAACAGGATATTCATCACAGAGGACTCGACTTCGGATCCGGTCCCGGTCCGGTGATCACCAAGATGCTCACCGAACAAGGATATTTCATGGAACTGTTCGACCCGTTCTTCCATCCCGATACACAGGTTCTTGGGAAAAGGTACGATTTCGTGGTGGCATGCGAGGTGGTGGAACACTTCCACTATCCCAAGGAAAGCTTTTCGCTTTTAAAGCACCTGATTGCTCCAGGAGGAAAGCTCTACTGCAGAACCACACTTATCCCCGAACATATCGAATTTTCACGTTGGCACTATAAGAACGACAATTCCCACGTATTCTTCTACCATACCGAAACGATTGCTTGGATTGCTCGGAATATCATCAATAGTCAATACAACATCGTCGATAGGAACATCGTCTACTTCACGAGAACTTGTTAGCTCAAAGGAACCCCTTCTCCTCCAGATACTCCCTCGCCACATCCCGAGGAGAGCGTCCTTGCACCGCTATCCTGCTGTTGAGGGTCTGCAATGTCTCAAGGTCCAAGGTCGCGAACACCGGCTCCAGGATCGTAGCGATCTGCGGATACTCCTCGGCAAGTTCCCTTCTCACAATCGGAGCGGGGGCGTACACAGGTTGTATATTCTTGGTATCGGTGAGCACCTTGAGTCCCAGTGCTGCGAGCTGACCATCGGTTCCGTAGGCCATCGCTGCATTCACACCCTCTTGTCCGGAAGCCGCGGCCTGCTCGGTAAGGGTGGTGTTGCCGCCTGCGAAGACCAGCAATTGGTCATCGTCCAACGAAAATCCATATCCCGCTTCGAAACTGGGAAGCGCCGCTTCACTGGAAACGAACTCCTCGCTTGCGGCGAGTTTGAAGGTTCCTCCCGAGTTGATGTAATCTGCGAGATCCTCCAAGGTTGCCAACGATTGTGCCTTGGCAAGGTCCTGACGAACCGAAATCGCCCAAGTGTTGTTAGCTGGGGCGGGTGCCAACCATACGATATCGTTGGCCTTCAGATCGAGCTCGGCCGCCTTCTCGTACCCTGCTTGAAAATCCTTCCAGATAGCTGCTTCGGTCTCTCCTGAGAAGAAATAATAGGCATTGCCGGTATACTCGGGATAGATGTCGATCTCCCCGGCGATGATCGCCGATCGTACAATGGGAGTGGTTCCGGTCTGGGTCTTGTCCACAACCGCGAATGAAGCATCCTCCAACAAGAGGACCATCATATTTCCCAGCAGGGCGCCTTCGGTGTCGATCTTCGAACCGACCACGACCTCTCCAAGAGTGGTTGTTTCCTGTGCACCGGCAGCGAACAACGGCACCATCAGACTTATCGCCAACATGATCGCACATGCCGTGAACCGTAGAGTTTTTCTTGCCATAATCAACCTCGCTGATTGGATATCGTCATGCGACATCCTTCGCGAACGATCTCGGGAGAGGCCTCTCCCAAGCCCATCGAAGGCACCAAAAAAGGTTATCCAACGCTCCGATGGAAGGACATATGGATACCATCCAATATATTGGCTTCAGTTCCCGCAAACAAGGATAATGTCGAAAAACTTGATTGAATCCATTTCTTCTGGTATCTTCAAGCCAACCACACATCCTTTTCATGGGTGTCGATACGCATCGGCAATGGAGGATCCGGTATTGGAGCATGCGTGAAGATTCCTGGCGACCGACCGAAGTACCCAGTTGAAATCGCAACCATCGTGGTGGTGCTCCATGCACTGGCATTGAGCTTGCCACTGCTGCTGTTGCGGGAGAACAGGATATCCGGAGAAATTCCTGTCAGAGTCTTTTCGCTTGGCCCAATTCCCATCATTCTGCTTCTTCTGCCACCACTACTGGCGTTATGGTATGGGTATGTTGCAAGTACCCGCTTCTCCGAATATATCCTCTCCCTCTGCGCCATAATCGGAGTGCTGTCGCCGATGGCGGTGCTCACCTTCCACGGCGCTTCCATCACACTCGAATTGGGACCCTATGCACGCTACAGCCCGGCATCGGGCTTCTATCTCTATCTGGTCGCGACGTTGGTCATATTCCTCATGAAACGTTCCATGGGGTGGAGAGACCATATCACCCTTGGAATCATCATTCTCGGCACCATGGTTCTGATGATGGTGGGCCCCCTCGATCGATTTGGCCTCATACTTGAAGCGCGCAACTTGGGTTCACGGTTGGGAAGGGAAATTTCCGCACATTTGAGGATCACCGCGATCAGTCTCGCCATAAGCGTGATCCTGGGTGTACCGATCGCCTTGTTCAGCTACCAATTGAAAAGGATGCGACAAGTGGTGTTTCCTCTGCTGAACGTGTTGCAGACCATACCTGGAATCGCTCTGTTCGGGTTGTTGATCGCACCGCTGGCAGCATTGTCCCAAGCATCACCCCTGCTGCGATCATGGGGTATCAAGGGAATCGGCAATACTCCCGCCATCATCGCATTGAGTATCTATGCCCTCTATCCCATCATCCGCTACAGCTACACCGCGTTCAGAGGAATTGATGCACAAGTAATACTCGCAGCCCGGGGAATGGGAATGGACAACCGACAAATATGGCGCATGGTGAGATTCCCACTGGCAGCGGCCGGAGTGCTCCACGGCATCAGGGTGGCGTTGGTACAGACCATCGGAAATGCGACCTTGGCGAAGTTGATCGGAGGGGATGGCCTGGGCGTCCTGGTATTCGAAGGATTGGGACAAGCCTCTGTGGACATGGTCCTGCTCGGCATGTTGCTGATCATCGCACTCACACTCGTCTCCGACAGGCTCTTTCAAATCCTGATCTTCCTACTCACTCCAAAATCCCTTCGGAACCAAGGAGCTCCACATGGGTAACCATCCTCATATGCCGTCCACATCGACTTTCCTCTCTGTTGAAAGTGTGACTGTCCGTTACGGAGATACTGTTGCGCTCGATGAAGTGACTCTCCATATTCCCGCACAACGGGTAACGGTGCTTATCGGTCCCAGCGGATGTGGCAAGTCGACCACATTGCGATGTCTCAACTCATTGGTGAAACCCTCTTCGGGTCAGATCACCTATCATGATCTCGAAACCCGTGCGATGGATGAGACGGGATTGCGAAGGAGCATGGGGTATGCCATCCAGTCGGTTGGACTGATGCCACACATGACCGTAGAGGAGAATGTGGACTTGGTGCCACGCCTTCTCGGATGGAAAAAAACCTCACGACCCGAACGGGTTTCCAAACTGCTCCAACTGGTCCGGCTGGATCCCACCACCTACCGAAACAAATATCCCAACGAACTCTCTGGAGGAGAAGCCCAGAGGGTGGGTGTCGCTCGGGCCTTGGGAGCCGATCCACCGGTGCTCCTTATGGACGAACCATTCGGTGCGGTGGATCCTCTGACGAGGGAACAGCTCCAGGACGAGTTCATCCGGATTCAACGGCAATTGAAGAAGACAGTGGTCTTTGTTACCCATGATATCGACGAAGCGATACGGCTTGCCGATTATCTGGTGATCATGGATAAGGGGAAGATCGCCCAGGCCGATACCCCGGAAAAGATCCTTGCAGATCCCGATACCGATTTCGTCGACAAATTCCTGGGTCCCGATCGTCCCCTCAAGAGACTGACACTATTCACCGCCGATCGCTGCATGAATGATGCAATCCGTACCGAGGAACCTCCGGAACACGACTGTGAATCCCAGTTGTGTTATTGGCATACCGACAAGGAGGGAAAGCCTCTCAAGGGATATGTGTGGATCCATGGCAAGCTTGTGGAACGTCACATCATAGGCGACGCACATACCGTTCAGACCTATTCGTCACTCAAGGAATGCATGTCGACCCTACTCAATCTGGGATTGCCTGCGGTTCCCGTGGTTGATGAAGAAGGACGTCTATGCGGGGAGGTTCGCTTTGACACCATCCAGAAGATCAGCCTCCCGTAGACAGCTGGTGGCGATCGCCATCATTCTCGTGCTGCTGTTTCTCTACGTCGGATCGGAGACAGTACAGAAGGGAACGCTTTCCCTGTTGTTTCCGAACGAGGAGCAACTCACCCACAGCAGGAAGACCATTCTCCAAATGACCGGAGCCCATCTTGCCATTACACTTGCAGCCACCACCCTTTCCGCTCTCGTGGGAACGCTACTCGGTGTGCTGGTCACCCGCAGAAGCGGTGAGGATTTCCAGCAACTCGTACTGAAATTGAATGCATTCGTACAGACTTTCCCCCCATCCGCTGTCATCATACTCGCCTTTCCCGTGCTTGGATTCGGGTGGCAACCGGCCTTGCTCGCCATGTTCCTCTATTCACTCTTCCCGGTACTGGGCAATACGGTCGTGGGATTCAACTCGGTGAGCAGGGAGGTGAAGGATGCGGCCAAGGGAATGGGTATGACCGGAATGCAGCTGCTGTGGTTGGCCGAACTACCCCAGGCGATGCCGATGATCATCACCGGAATACGACACAGCTACATACTCAATCTGGGAACCGCGGCAATCGCCGCGGTGATCGGTGGTGAAGGTTTGGGAACCATCATCATAAGCGGGCTTACCTTGCGAAATTCAGCATTGGTGCTCAGTGGCACCATAGTGATCAGTCTACTGGCATTCTTGGGAGAACAGTTGTTCCAGTTGTCAGCACGGACACAAGAGTGGTGATCAGACGATTCCGAGTACAAGATACGATGTATAGCCGATATAGGCGAGTAGCAACACTACCCCCTCTGCCCGATTGATCCTTCCTTTTCCATAGGGGAACCGATAGCCGATGATGAACAGGGAAATCGTCAACACACCCATCACCAACATGTCCCTTGTGAAGACCTCACGTCCTACTTGCATCGGCTGGATGGTCCCTGCCAAACCGACCACTGCCAAGGTATTGAACAAATTGGAGCCCAACACATTGCCCAAGGCAATGTCGTGTTCTCCTTTTCCCACAGCAACAAGCGAGGAGGCCAGTTCGGGAAGTGAGGTTCCGATTGCCACGATGGTCAAACCGATGACCAGATCATCCACTCCCAGCGTGCGGGCGATATCGACCGCACCCCACACGAGGAGACGGGAACTACCCACCAGTACGGCAAGTCCAAACAGCATCCTCACGGTCGCTTGCCTCGGACTGTAATGGGTTGTTGCCAACACCTCTTCGGTTTCAATTCCCAGAGCATCCGGGTTTTTGGACAGTCCCTGCTTCACACTCCACCCCATCAACAGGAGAAACAGGACCAGCAATACAATGGATTCGATTCTGGTGATGGCTCCGTCACGCACGAACCAAGCGGTTATTGCACTCGCCAAGGTGAGCAGGGGGAGCTCATTGCGCAGGATTGTCGACCGTACGGTGATGGGACTGATGATCGAAGTCAATCCGAGTATCAACGCAATGTTGGTGATGTTGGAACCAAAGGCGTTACCCAAGGCAATTCCTGGATTGCCCTGCACCGAGGCCTGTACCGATACGAGCAATTCGGGGCTCGAAGTACCGAACCCGACGACCACCATACCGATGAGGAGAGGAGACATCCCTATGTGGTGGGCGACCGAGGAGGCCCCCTCGACAAATCGATTGGCACTCCAGATGAGAAGGAGTATGCCACCAGCTATTGCTATCAATGGAAGTATCACGAATGAGAATATAGGAAAAAGGGCTTGAAGTGTCAAACTGAAAATTTTCATCGATGTAAAAAACTCATACAAAAAAATCGGGAGTTTCTCTGGAAATCCCCTGATAAACTTGTAAAATATCTGTGAATAGGGCAAAGTGGGACGGCACATTGTGTAGACCCCCTTTTTGTTTTGGGAATCATAGGAGGTTGCTCCGTGAAAGACTCGAAAACCAAGAATCTTCCTTTCGCCATGGAACTGCGTGAGTATGTGAGGGACTCCAAGAGTTTCTACTGCATGCCGGGCCACAAACAGGGCAAAGGTGCGCCCGAATTCCTCAAGACGATCTGGGGAGAACAAGTCTTTTCTTACGACATCACCGAAGTTTCGAAAAGCGATGTCCTTGCATTTCCCAAGAAGGGGATAAGGGATGCACAGGAGCGGGCGGCTGAAATCATGGGTTCTGAGCGTACATGGTTCCTCATCAATGGATCCTCAGTGGGAATCCATGCCATCCTGGGAGCCTTGGTGAAACCGGGGGAAAAAGTACTGGTACACCGCGAATGCCACAAGGCGGTGTTGATGGGACTGGTGTTCTCCGGAGCCGTACCCATTTATCTGGAACCGGTACCCAACCTTCCCGAATACGCCTATGGTTCGCTCTACCTGCAGAAAGTTCAAGAATTGTTGACGCTCCACGACATAAAGCTGGTGATGGTCACCAGTCCGAACTACTTCGGCATCAGTTTGGATATCGAGGCGATTGCCAAGACCTGCCACGACCACGGAACGGCACTTTTCGTCGATGAAGCCCATGGCACACACTTCTCCTTCCATCCCGATCTCCCCTCTTCCGCACTTCAATCGGGGGCCGATTATGTCGTGCAATCGATGCACAAGACTTTGGGAGGACTCTACCAGACGGCGTTGTTGCACTCCTCCGGTTCATCCGAGGCAGCCGATGAAAGAATCGACCTCATGCTTTCCATGTTGCAAAGCACCTCACCGAGCGCACTGTTTCTCATGAGCATCGATGCCGCACTCGCAGAAGCAAGCGAACTGGGATACAAGCGCTATTCCGACCTTCTCGAGATGTTGGAGTACACCCGATCGGAATTGAACAACAGCGAATTCATCGTGGTCGAACCACCCGATGGTGTCCTCTATTCGGGAGGGTTCAATGACTACGATCCCTTGAAACTCATCTTCAGAAGCGCAGAAAGGGAAGAGGTGAACCTCATCAAGATCAAGCAACTCCTCTCCGAAGACCACGGCATAGAGATCGAACTTGCAGGTGAGAAGCATCTTCTGCTTACCTTGTCCATGGCCGATGCGGTGGACACCGAAAAGACAAGGGAAAAACTGCTCTACTTCTCCCATACCGTTGAACAACTGGTGAAGGATGGCTATGGTGAGGTCGAGGGACGGGATGATTTCGTCGACAATCGGGAACTGCCCATTTTTGAAATGACCCCTCGGGATGCCTACTATGCCGACAAGGTACCGGTGATCCTATCAGAGGCGGAATACATGGTCTCGGCAAGCATGGTGTGCATCTATCCTCCCGGCTTTCCCTTGATCATTCCAGGGGAACGAATCAATGAGGCCGCCATCCACAAGATCTACCACGACCACTCACTGGGCTTCACCATCATCGGCATCACCGAAATTGACGACGAGCTGTACATAGATGTGATCGAGGAATCGACCTGATCAGATTTTCATGAGGTGCTTGTGGACTTCATTTGCACACTCCCTGCCCTCGGCGATCGCCCTCACCACCAAAGAAGGACCGGACGAGGCATCACCGGCGATGAACACCTTATCTCCCGCTTGATACCTATCGGCCAGAATATTTCCTCTCGCATCCATAGGCAATCCGAAGCTCTTGGCAAGAAGGGAATCCTTGTCCGGGACGAAACCCATGCTCAACAACACCAGATCGGCATCCAACACAAACTCGGTTCCCGACTTTTCCCCATAGCCACCATCCTTCCATTCCAGTTCCACACAGGAGAGATTCTTCACAGAACCACCTTCTCCCATGAAGGCTTTCGTACCTATACTCCAAAGTCGGGTTCCTCCCTCTTCATGTGAAGATGAGGTACGGAGGATTTTCGGCCATTGTGGCCAAGGATTGTCCTCCGACCGATCTGATGGAGGTTTTGGCAACAGTTCGATTTGGGTTACCGAAGCACACCCCCTCCTCAGTACCGAACCCACGCAATCCGAGCCAGTATCGCCTCCTCCGATCACCACCACATGGGCTCCCTTCGGATCGATGGTCTGCTTTGGATCGACTTCTTCCCCAAGCACCATTCTGGTCTGTTGGGTGAGGAAATCGACTGCGAAGTGAATTCCTTCCAGTTCTCGCCCAGGTATAGGCAGATCACGCGGTTTTTGGGTTCCCGTCGCGATCACTACAGCATCGAACTTGTCCAAAAGATACCTCGAAGAGATGTCGGAGCCCACATCCACCTTGGTTTCAAAGACCACTCCTTCCGCAACCAATTGGGCTATACGTCGATCCACCACCCCCTTCTCAAGCTTGAAGTTCGGAATACCATACATCAACAAGCCACCGATACGGTCCTCCTTCTCAAACACCACCACTTCATGTCCCAGTCGCCGCAACTGCTGGGCTGTGGCCAGTCCCGCCGGTCCTGAGCCGACGATCGCAACACGCTTGCCACTTTCCACCTCGGGAGGTTCGGGAACAATCCAACCCATCTCCCATCCATGTTCCGCGATTCGCAATTCGATCTGTTGGCACACCGAGGCGGAAAAGTTCACAGACAGTGTGCAGGAAGCTTCACAAAGGGCGGGACAGATCCTTCCGGTGATCTCGGGGAAATTGTTCGTGGAATGGAGAATATCCAACGCTTCCCGCCAAGCTCCGTGCGCGATAGCATCGGAATAATCGGGGATCCTGTTTGCCACCGGACACCCATGGAGATGGCAGAAGGGAACACCACAATCCATACATCTATCGGCTTGCAACACAACGATATCCTCAGCAAGGGGAATCTTCACCTGATCGAAATCTTCGATCCTGGTCTTCACTTCGCGATAGGAGGGATCGATCCGTGCAATCCTCTTGAATCCATCATATTCAGACAACGTACACCTCCTCGGTAGCCGAGATCGTCTCATCATCCCGATTCTCATTCATCTTCATTCTTTCCAACACCTTCCTATATTCAAGCGGAACAATCTTCACGAACAGGGGGTATTGTGCTTCCCAGTCGGCGAGTATGGTGGAAGCCACCCTACTGCCGGTCAAACGCAAGTGGGACTCTATGAGTGTCCTGAGCCGTACACGGTCCTCCTTGTCCCACACTCCTTCCAATTCGACCATGTCGAGATTGCATCGTGTATCGAACAACTCGGAGGGATCGTGCACATAGGCGATACCACCACTCATCCCTGCGGCGAAGTTCTTCCCTGTCGGTCCAAGCACCACCACAGTCCCTCCTGTCATGTACTCGCACCCATGGTCCCCCACACCTTCAACCACGGCAACAGCACCGCTATTGCGTACGGCAAACCGTTCTCCAGCCATTCCATTGATGTATGCTTCTCCCGAAGTGGCACCGTAGAGCGCCACATTGCCACATATAATGTTCCGTTCCGGTCGAAATCGGGCATTGTCGGGGGGAAGCACCACGATCGAGCCTCCACTCAGGCCCTTACCCAGATAATCGTTGGCTTCTCCACTCAGCCGCAACGACAACCCTTTCACCAGAAACGCTCCGAAACTCTGTCCCGCCGATCCATGGAAATCGAGGCTCAACAAATGTTCGGCAAGTGGTGTATTGGAGAATCTCACCGCCATTTCCCCGCTCAACGCAGCTCCCACGGTCCTGTCGGTATTGTGCACCGGCAGGTTTATGGTCTTCGGCTTCGGATCATCCCAAAACCTCCTCAATCTCCGTTCGAGTTGTACATCGAGAGGAGACTTCTCCACATGGTGCCCCTGTAGCTTGTGGCAAAGAGGTTGGCCAACGGCAACATGCTCGGAGCGTAGGATCGCCTGTAGATCCATCCGAAAGGTGCGAGGCCTTGCTTCGTTGTTCCGCTGTGTCAGCAGATCGACACGGCCGACCATCTCTTCAACCGTCCTGAATCCCAACATTGCCATATGTTCCCGGTATTCCTGTGCCACGAACTTGAGGAAGTTGACGATGAAATCGGCTTTGCCTCTGAAGTGTTTCCTCAACTGGGGATCTTGTGAGGCGACTCCGAATGGACAGGTATTGAGATGACACTTGCGTACCATCATGCATCCGAGGGTGATGAGCAAAGAGGTGCCGAAACCGAATTCCTCAGCTCCAAGCAAGGTGGCTATCGCAAGATCCCGGCCTGTCTTGAGATGTCCATCCACCTGTACGATTGCCCGTTCCCGCAGCTGATTGATCACCAGTGCTTGTTGTGTCTCGGCAAGACCAAGTTCCCAAGGAAGTCCGGCATGACGAATGGCGGTAAGTGGAGAAGCTCCCGTACCACCATTCTGACCGGAGATGAGCACTCGATCGGCCTTCGCCTTCACCACACCGGATGCAATGGTTCCCACTCCCGCTTCCGAGACCAATTTTACCGAGATCTCCGCGTTGGGATTCACTTTGCGAAGATCTGATATCAATTGGGAAAGATCCTCGATCGAATAGATGTCATGATGTGGAGGAGGCGATATCAGTGTCACACCCGGTATCGTATGACGTATCTTTGCGATATAGTCGGTGACTTTGTTGCCCGGCAACTGTCCCCCTTCGCCGGGTTTCGCTCCCTGGGCCATTTTGATCTGCAACTCGTCGGCGCTCATCAGATACGTGGTGGTGACTCCGAACCTTCCCGATGCGATCTGTTTGATCCTCGAACGCATCGAATCTCCATTGGGAAGGGGAATCGCACGGTCGGGATCCTCTCCCCCTTCTCCACTGTTGCTCTTCGCTCCCAAGCGATTCATGGCGATCGCCACCGTCTCGTGGGCTTCCTTGCCTATCGAGCCGATCGACATGGCCGCCGATACGAACCGCTTGGTGATCGATTCCACCGGTTCCACTTCCTCGATATCGATCGGTTGACATTCGACGAAATCGAGCAGTCCCCGCAATTCCCCGTTGTGTCTGTAGGATTCGTCCATCAATTTGGAGAATTCCTTGAACAACGAATAATCGTTGGCCCTGGTGGCTTGTTGGAGAAGACTGATTGCTTCGGGGGACCAATAATGGCGTTCGGCTCCACGTCGGAACCGATAGGCCCCTCCCGGTTGTCGCAATTTCGGACCTTTGCTTGTGATCGGAAATGCCTGTTGATGTCTGAATAGTATATCTTCGGCAAGTTCCGACAAGCCTATTCCGCCCACCCGGGACACCGTACCTTGGAAATAATGGTCGATGATTTCACTTCCCAAACCAATTGCTTCGAATATCTGGGTGTTGAAGAAACTATGGAGGGTGGAGATTCCCATTCGGCTGAAGGTCTTCAACAATCCCTTCTTCACCGCATTCACGTAGTTGTCGGCGGCAACCTCGGCACTCAGTCCCTCCAGCTTCCCCTCCTGCACAAGTTGCTTCACTGTGGCGAATGCAACGTAGGGAGAGATCGCATCGCACCCGAATGCAAGATGGAGGGCATAGTGGAACACTTCCCGCACCTCCCCGGTCTCCACGATGATTCCGATTCGTCCCCTGAGCTTCTTCTCCAGCATATATTGGTGCAAACCTGATACCGCCAACAATGAAGGAACAGGAGCCCTGTTTCTTCCTGCGTTCGCATCTGTGAGTATCATGAGTGCGACCCCTTGGTTCGCATACTCCTCGGCTTCTTTGCAGATTCTGGCCATCGTTTCCTTGATGCCATCGGAAGGATCGTCGATGGCAAAGGTGATGTCGATATCGGCGGTCTGTAGATCCTGGTGGGTATTGTTGCGGATTCGCGCCATATCCCTCGCACTCAAGATCGGGTGGTTGAGTTTCAGACTTCTGTACTGCCTCTGGTCGATATCCAAGGGGTTGCTTTCGTTTTCGATGTAACTCTCCAACGACATCATCAGCTGTTCACGCAACGGATCGATCGGGGGGTTGGTCACTTGGGCGAACATCTGCTTGAAATAGGAGAAGAGCAAGTGGGTATGTTCCGAAAATACGGCCAAACCAGTATCATTTCCCATCGAACCGATCGCCTCTTGCCCCTTCGCTGCCATCGGTGTGATGATGGTCTTCAGATCCTCGTCGGTGTATCCGAACAGAATTTGCTTTTCCAACAACTCCTGTGGTTCCATTCCGCGTACACCAGAAGGAGCGAACAATCCCCTCAACTCGATCCTGCTGTCCATCACCCATCTTCTGTAGGGATATTGTCGCGACAACTTCGCCTTGATGACATTGTCGGGAACGATGCAATGATGTTTCAGATCGACCAGAAACATCTTGCCGGGATGCAATCTTCCTTTGGTCCTCACCTTCTCCACCGGGATATCCAGCACACCCGTTTCCGAAGCCAGAACCACCAACCCGTCCTGGGTGATGGTATACCTGGCGGGACGCAATCCATTGCGATCCAGCGTCGCACCCACATACCGTCCATCGGTGAATACCACCGCCGCAGGCCCATCCCACGGTTCCATCAGTATCGAATGGTATTCGTAGAAGGCTCTCTTGTCGGCACTCATTTGAATTTCCGGCGCATAGGCTTCGGGGATCATCATCATCATGACATGGGGTATGCTGCGTCCAGCCATGGTGAATAGCTCCAAGACATTGTCGAATACCGCCGAATCGCTCCCTGCATCCTCGATGATGGGAGTAATCTTCTCCAGGTCTTCTCCAATCATCTTTGAAGACATGAAACCCTCGCGGGCACGTTGTCGGTTGATGTTGCCCCGCAATGTGTTTATCTCACCATTGTGGGCCAAATGCCTGAAGGGCTGGGCAAGATGCCATTGGGGAAGGGTGTTCGTACTGAATCGGGAATGGACGATGCAAAACGCACTGGAAAAATCGGGATCGGTAAAATCGGTGAAATAGTTCGCCACTTGTTTTCCAGTCAACATCCCTTTGTAGACCACCATCGTGTGGCTCAGACTGCAGATATAGAACCGTCCGGCAGCAAGTTTCTCCTGTTGCCCCACCCTCTTTTCGATGCTCCTTCTCAGTACGAACAGTTTCCTCTGCAGTCCTTCATCGGATTCCATCGCAGTGGAAAGGAATACCTGACGAATGGAGGGTTCGGTCTCCGAGGCAAAAGTGCCGAGGATGGTCGAATCGACCGGTACGCCGCGCCATCCAAGCACAGGAAAACCCGCCTCTGCAGCCAGCATCTCCACCACTTCGACACATCTTGAGGCGATAAGGTCATCCTTGGGCAAAAAGATCATGCCCACCGCGTAGCGATGCAGTGGTGGAAGCGGCAAATCGGGAAGTTCCTTGCGGAAGAAGGCATCCGGCAATTGTACCATGACACCCGCTCCATCACCCGTTTTCGCATCACCTCCCACCGCCCCACGGTGTTCCATATTCCCCAAGACACATAACCCATCGACAACGATACTGTGTCTCGGCATACCATCGAGGTGGGCAATGAAGCCCACCCCACAACTGTCATGCTCGAATTCGGTACGATAAAGCCCATACGATCCCTGTGACAGTGTCCTTTGTCGAATCCTCTCGATGGAATTGTCTGCTTGGTGTGGTTGCATGCATCCTCCAATTGATCTACAAGCTGAACAACATGTCCCCGTAGGAGGGGTACGGCCAATAGGCCTTGTCGGTCAAATGTTCCAGCGCATCGACATGAATTCTCAATTCCTCCATCAAGGGAACCACCTCTTTGTGATAGGAATTGGCTTGTACCAAGGCATCTTCATCTTTGCCAATCGCACTGGCTATGGCGTGTTCCAATGTATTGCTGGTATTGAGAGCCGCCTCGAGATGTGCGAATAGATTCTCAGCGAGCAGCTTCTGTGAAACGGGTTCCATACCGAACCGCCGTTGGGCATCCATCGACTCCAGCACCTCCTGCAGATAGCGATTCGCCGCCGGGAGTGCCATCCGGGAGGCCATCTCCACCATGAGATTGGCTTCAATACGCAACTGCCCCGAGTAGTTCTCAAGATAGATATCCTTTCTCGAACGCAATTCGGCTGCACTGAATACTCCATGTTTCTCGAACAAAGCCACATACTCGGGATCGTCCAGATGGGAGAGTGCCTGCACTGTATGTGAAAGATTGGGCAAACCCCTCTTTTCGGCCTCATCCAACCACTGTGCGGAATATCCATTCCCATTGAAGATGATTCTCTTGTGACCGGTATAGAATTCCTTCACGATACGTTTCACCTCTTCCATCGTATCGGAGGCCTTCTCCAATCGAGTGGCGACATCGGAGAGCACTTCCGCGACCGCGACGTTGAGCATCGTATTGGGGCTTGCGAGCGATTGCGACGAACCGACCATCCGGAACTCGAACTTGTTTCCTGTGAACGCAAAGGGAGAGGTACGGTTTCGGTCCGTATCATCGAGTGGGAATGTGGGAATGGTCGTAAGACCCAATTCAACCCGTTTCCCATCACGCTTCACCAATGGTCGCTCTTCGGCTATGCAGTCGAGAATATCGGTGAGCCTGTCACCGAGATAGAGCGATACCACCGCTGGTGGTGCTTCATTGGCTCCAAGACGGTGGTCGTTCCCACTTGTTGCCGCGGAAAGTCGCAACAGGGTACCATAATCGTCGACGGCTTTGATCACCGAGGTAAGGAAGAGGAGAAATTGTGCATTCTCCTCCGGACTATCTCCCGGCTTGAGGAGATTCTGTCCATCATCGGTAGCGATGGACCAGTTGTTGTGCTTTCCCGAACCATTCACACCGGCAAACGGTTTTTCATGAAGCAGTGCCACCAGACCATGGTGCCTCGCGACATTCTTGATTGTCTCCATGAGCAACTGATTGGTATCGGTGGAAATGTTGGCCGATTCGTATACCGTGGCGATCTCAAACTGATTGGGAGCAACTTCATTGTGCTGTGTCTTCGCCGAGATACCCAATCTCCACAGTTCGTAGTTCAATTCCTTCATGAATAGGCCGATCCTCTCTTTGATTGCTCCAAAGTAGTGGTCGTCCATTTCTTGACCTTTGGCGCTCATGGCCCCGAAGACAGTCCTTCCGCAGAGCTTGAGATCAGGTCGACGATCATAGTACTCCTCATCGATAAGGAAATATTCCTGCTCGGGACCGACGTTGGTGAAGACTCGGTTGCACGTGGTGTTGCCCAGCGCCCTGAGCACCCTCATCGCCTCTTTGTTGATTGCAGACATCGAACGCAAAAGAGGGACCTTCTTGTCCAGGGCTTCACCGGTGTAGGAGACGAACGCCGTGGGAATCGTAAGGGTCTTCACCCCTTGGATGTCCTTCACCACCGCGGGACTGCTGGTGTCCCATGCGGTATAGCCGCGGGCCTCGAAAGTTGCTCTCAAACCACCGTTGGGAAATGAGGATGCATCCGGTTCGCCTTGTATCAACTCCTTGCCGGAGAACTCGAGCAACACCGAACCGTCGGGACGGGGAGAGATGAACGAATCGTGTTTTTCAGCGGTCAAGCCGGTCAACGGTTGGAACCAGTGGGTGAAGTGGGTTGCTCCCCGCTCAATGGCCCAATCCTTCATCGCATTGGCCACGACCTCGGCAACTTGCGCCGACAGCTGTTTCGCACCTTGCTGGACTGCCTTCAACTCATGATGGACGTTCCCGGGAAGTCGCTCCCTCATCACCGCATCACTGAAACAGTTTTCGCCATATACCTCCATCAAAGAGGTCTTCGTATAATCGATGCATTCGGACATGGTAGGTGTTCTCCTTTCAAATGGTTTAAATAGTACAAGCAATAACCATGCCAACTCTTACATATTGTTTTCATGTAATAAATTATTAAATTTGATAAAAAATCTGGGCGTTCATGAATCCTACATGAATGTAGGAGAGAAGCCCAGATTCCTACCAAAATGTAGGACTAGCCGATTGCTGTGGAACCAGTATCCCGGTTGCGGATCCGAATGCATTGCTCCACGGGAAGCACAAAGATCTTGCCATCCCCTATGGTATTCGTTCCTGCTCCCACGAGGATCGCTTCAATGGTCGAATCGATGAAATCCTCATTCACCGCGATCTCGATGCGCACCTTTCTCAACAGGTTCACTTCGATATCCACTCCACGATACATCTCGGTGTAGCCCTTCTGCTGTCCGCATCCCAAGGCATTGGTCACCGAAATCTTGAAGATTTCCCGCTTGTAGAGTTCCTGTTTCACCGCAGTCAGTTTTTCCGGTTGTACATAGGCTATGATCAGTTTCATCTTCTCCTCCTCACATTGTGGTGAATATCTGGAAACCGCTGTACGATTCGGTGCTGTGCTCGGAAAGATCCAGACCAGCCAACTCCTCGTGATGCCCCACACGCAATCCAATGGTCTTCTTCACCACAAGAAACAATACTCCTGTGGTTAGCAGTACCCACACACCCACCGATAGCACTCCCAGGGCCTGCACCCCCAACTGGCCGAATCCTCCACCATAGAAGAGTCCACGTATATCATCGGTCGCTCCGAACAATCCAACCGCCAGAGTTCCCCATACACCACATACGCCGTGGACACTCACCGCTCCCACCGGATCATCGATATGCAGCCGCTTGTCGATGAATTCCACCGAAACCACCACCAACAGGCCGGCGATCCCACCGATGATGATCGCGCCGATCGGAGTGACCACCGCTGTGGGAGCCGTGATACCCACCAAACCCGCCAGAGCCCCGTTGAGCGACATGCTCACATCGGGCTTCTTGAATTTTATCCATGAGACCGCCATGGCACCGATGGATCCCGCCGAAGCTGCAACTGTGGTGGTTACCGCAACGGTAGCCATGGTCGCATCGGTTCCACTGAGTGTGGATCCGGCATTGAACCCATACCAACCGAACCATAGGATGAACACTCCAAGACTTGCCAAGGGGAGATTGTGTCCCGGTATCGCCTTGGACATGATCCCATCACCGGTGACCACGTATTTTCCGATTCTGGGTCCCAATACGATGGCTCCTGCCAGAGCTGCCCAGCCGCCGACCGAGTGGACGACCGTCGAGCCTGCGAAATCGTGGAACCCGAGACTGGAGAGCCATCCTCCACCCCAAATCCAATGTCCCGAGATCGGATATACCAATCCCGATATCACCACACTATAGATCAAGTAGGCGCTGAATCGGGTCCTTTCGGCCATCGCTCCAGACACAATCGTCGCCGCGGTGGCCGCGAACACCACTTGGAACATCCAATCCCGGAACAACGTGGTGTCGGCACCTTGAATGAAGAACTGGGAAGTACCAAAAAGACCACCAAACGAAGTACCGTACATCAGGGCCCATCCGATGGCCCAAAAGACCAGTGATCCGGCACTGAAGTCCATGAGATTCTTCATGATGATGTTACCGGCGTTCTTTGCTCGAGTAAGACCGATTTCAACCATGGCGAATCCTGCTTGCATGAAGAACACCAGTGCCGCAGCCAACAACAGCCAGATCATGTCCAAGGCCTGTTGGTGCAATGCGAGTTCCTCCCCCACATCGGCCGCGAACGCCATGGAGGTTCCTACGATCAGAAACACCACTACCATTGCATACTTTTGGATTTTCATTTCCTTCCCCTCTTTTGATGTTTGGATATCGCACACGATGCAAATCGTGTGCCAAGAGAATTGAAACAAGCATGCTCCCAGACACAAGTATTTTGAGGGGAGAAAAATAATTTTGTTCATGAGTGAATTTGATATCCTATTGGAGTGAGTGAATTGAAAAAAAGAATCCTACATCAAAGTAGGATCAATTGTAGAAAGCTACCGGGATGTAGCTTTCTACCTCAACTTGTAGCGATCGGGATCCAAGGCATACCGCTCTATCCTGAGTCCCATCATCCTCTCGGTGATACCCAACTCACGGGCAGCCTTGGCTCGATTCCCAAAGGTATGTTTGAGGGCATCGGCGATCAACTCCTTCTCGAGATTGTCCAATTCCTGCTGCAGCGTGGAGCGGAACTGCGTGTTGGATGATTCGGCCGATTGCAGTGTCGGAGGAAGGTGGTTGGCATGGATCACATCGTCCCTACTGAGGATCGCCGCACGTTCGATGCAGTTCTCCAATTCACGCACATTTCCGGGCCAATGGTACATCATCAAAAGATCGATCGCACTACTTGAGATCCTCTTGATATCGAAATGATTCTTCCTGTTGTACTTTTCGATGAAGTGGTCGCAGAGCAAAAGGATATCCGATTTTCTTTCACGCAGTGGTGGAATATGTAGCGGAAATACATTCAAACGATAATAGAGGTCCTCACGGAACTTTCCGTTTTGGATTTCCTCCTCAAGGTTCCTGTTCGTTGCAGCGATGATTCTCACATCGACCTTGATCGTCTTTGTTCCTCCCACCCGTTCGAATTCATGCTCCTGCACCACTCGCAGGAGTTTCACTTGCATTTGCAAGGAGAGTTCACCCACTTCATCGAGGAAGATGCTTCCCCCATCGGCGAGTTCGAACCGTCCCTTGCGCAACATGTGGGCACCCGTGAATGCTCCCTTCTCGTGTCCGAACAGCTCGCTTTCGATGATTCCTTCGGGAAGGGCCGCACAATTGACTTTGATGAAGGGTTTCTTAGCCCTGAAGCTGTGGTCATGCAGCTCTTGCGCGACCAATTCCTTACCGGTACCGCTCTCTCCCCGTATCAACACGGTCGCTTCGCTTTTGGACACTTGGGCCATCAGAGTGAACAACTCCTGCATGACTTGGGATCGACCGATGATCCGTTCGGGAATCAAACGGTCCTCCAGTTCCTGCTTCAAACGAGCGTTCTCGGCTTCCAAACGTTCCTTTTCTTCCCTCAATTCCTGCCGGATCTTCACCGCTCTGGCAACCATCGAGGCGACAATCGAGAGCAGGTTGAGATACATGTCAAGATCGTCGGAATAGACATCGATGAAGGAGATGTTGAGGGTCCCTATGGTGGTCTTGTCGCTTCTGATCGGGACACAAATGAAAGAGACTTGCTTCTTTTGTGCGATGAGTTCGGTTTCGGCTCCCGTTTTGTTCATGTACCTCGGATCCTTCGAGATATCTTCGATCACCACATATTCACCGGTCTTCACGACCTGTCCGGTGATTCCCTCTCCAACTTGGTATCGTCCCTTTTTCTTCTGGGAGTCGGTCAGGCCATGGGCAGATTCGATGAGGATTTCATTCGTATCACGGTTGATGAGTGTGATCGCTCCCCTCACCACCGGAGCATGGGAAGCCAAGGAGTCGAGGATGGGATGGAGGATCTTCTTGAGATCATCGGTTTCATCGAGGATTTTGCTGATTTCACAGAGAACCTGCAGCGCATCAGCTTTTTTCATGACGCTCATCCTATGGACATGTCATGATTTTTTCAAGCCCCCTAACCACAATCGAGAAGAACCATGGTGATGGAAAGCAATCCTATTGGGCGATCACACGAATTTGACCGCCGTCCCGTAGACCAGTATCTCAGCCGCTCCTTGGGCGACATTGCTGGTGGCGTATCGGATGTTGATCACCGCATCGGCATGCAGATCGGTCGCTTCATCGACCATTCTCTTCGTGGCGATCGCCCTCGCCTCATCTATCATCTCGCCATATCCGGTCAACTCGCCACCGACAATCGTTTTCAGTCCAGCCATGATGTCCTGACCGAGGTGCTTTGCCCGGATGGTGGACCCCTTCACGATTCCCAAGGTTTCGATCTCCTTGCCGGTAATGAAGTCAGTATTTACCAAGATCATCCTTTTCCTCCTCTTCCAATTCCTTGTTCCTTTGCATCAATAGATATCCCAACGTCACCACCAAAGAGAGGACCACCAATGCAACAACCACTTTGAATGCCATGGGAATCGGCAGATAGAGGAAGATTGCGGCATACCCCAAAATGAAGACAACCGTAAGGAATGCGAATAGAATTGGTGCTATCATCTTCTTTTTCATAGCAAGAGTATACAGCGAATCAGCGATTTGTGAATGAGAAATCTCACGAGAGGGGAACAGTTGTTGTCGATTTTTTCCTATTGGTTCCCATCTCGTTCATCGCGGTCGCGAACAACACCACCAAACCTCCCGCAAGTTGCCACATGGTC